>NZ_JBTWMV010000040.1:0-67761 GCF_054850255.1 Streptomyces sp. 7R007
CCGTGCAGTTCGTGCGGCCGCGGATGCCCGCCCAGCCGGAAGAGGGGGTACGACGGTGAACCTGACGATGCCGATCGTGGTCGGCGCGGTCCTGGGCCTCGGTGTCTACGTCCTCGTACGCGCCCTGATGCCGTCCAAGCGCAGCGCGGTCGCACAGGTCGCCCGCATCGACGCGATGCGGGCGCGCGGGGCGGCGTACGAGTCGGCGCGGACGTCGGCGGGTACCGGCCGGTTGGGCTCGCTGCGCGCCGAAGTGGGCATCAGGGTCTCGGAGTTCTACCTCCAGCAGGGCTGGGAGCAGCGCTCGCTGCGCGCCGATCTGGCGGTGCTGGAGCGCAGTTGGGAGAACTTCCTCGCGACGAAGGTGCTGCTCGGGGTGGCGGGCCTGTTCTTCGGGCCGTTCCTGTTCGCCGTGGTCTGGACGATGGGCTTCGGCAGCAGCCCGGTCATCCCGGTGTGGCTGGCGCTGGTGTGCGCCCTGCTGTTCTTCTTCCTCCCCGATGTGGAGGTACGGCGGGACGCGGCCGACAAGCGGCGTGACCTGCGGCGCGTGATCGGCGCGTACCTGGACCTGGTCTCCATGAGCCTGGCCGGCGGGCGCGGTCTGCCGGAGGCGCTGATGGCGGCGGCGGAGGTCTCCGACGGCTGGGCGACGCAGCGCATCCGCAACGCCCTGGCCGACGCCCGCATCACCGGCATCAGCCAGTGGCAGGCGCTCGGCCAGCTCGGCGAGGAGATCGGCGTGGAGGAGCTGAAGGACCTGTCCGCGTCGCTGGCCCTGGTGGCCGACGACGGTGCCAAGGTCCGCGAGTCCCTCGCCTCCCGCGCCGAGACCATGCGGCACCGCGAACTCGCCGAGATCGAGGGCAGCGCGGGCGAGAAGTCGCAGTCCATGCTCGTGGCGCAGCTGCTGCTGTGCGCAGGATTCCTGGTGTTCCTGATCTTCCCGGCGGCGATGCGGGTGTTCCAGGTGTCGTAAGCCGTTCTGCAGCACTTCCGTGAACCGATTCGAGAGGACGACAAGCGTCATGAACGCACGAAACTTCCAGACCGGCATTCCGGCCGTCGACTTCCTGGTCACCTTCCTCCAGGGGCGCGTGCAGCGCGCCCGCTCCGGCGAACTGGACCGCGGTGCCTCGGCGGTGGAGTGGGTCATCATCTCCGCGGTCGTCGTCGCGATCGTCGGCGTGGT
Organism: Streptomyces sp. 7R007; assembly: GCF_054850255.1. Taxonomy (NCBI): domain Bacteria; kingdom Bacillati; phylum Actinomycetota; class Actinomycetes; order Kitasatosporales; family Streptomycetaceae; genus Streptomyces; species Streptomyces sp. 7R007. The sequence goes on from NZ_JBTWMV010000040.1 coordinate 1,193, forward strand.
GGCCGCCATCATCAACGGCGCGCTCAGCGACGGCGCCAACAAGGTCAAGGACTGCATCAACGGCGCCAACCAGAGCGGCACCTGCTGACCGGGCGTACGTACAACGGGGTTGAAGGGGTGCCGGCACACGTGGGCAGATGGATGCGCCGCAGGCTGGGGGCCGTACGCGAGGCGACGGCCACCCGCGGCGACTCCGGCATGACCGCGATCGAGTTCGTGCTGCTCACGCCGGTGCTGTTCTTCATGATCTTCGCTACGGTGCAGTTCGCGCTGTACTTCTTCGCCGACCACGTGGCCCAGGCGGCGGCCCAGGCCGGTGCCCGCAAGGCCCGTGCCACCGCGCACGACCAGCCGGGCGCGTGGCGGGGCGAGGCACGCACCGTGGTGGACAGCTACATCAGCCAACTCGGCCCGCAGCTGGTGCTGTCGCCGAACGTGGAGATGCTCCAGCCGCAGCAGAACACGGTCGGCGTGGAGATCACGGCGAAGGTGCCGACGGTGTTCCCGGGCCTGAACTTCACCGTGCACGCGCAGTCGTTGGGGCCGGTGGAGCGGTTCGTACGCGAGGGGGAGAACTAGGTGCGCGCCACCTCCCTGTGTCGAGGACTGTGCCGAGGGCTGTACCGGGGGCTGTACCGGGGACCGAGCCGACGGCTGCGCCGCCGCTTCGATGGCGACGACCGCGGCCTGTCCGCGATCGAGGTCGTCATCCTCGCCCCGGTGATGATCCTGTTCGTCCTCGTCCTGGTGGCCTTCGGCCAGATGGTCGACGGACGCGGCGCGATCGACGGCGCGGCCCGGGACGCGGCCCGCTCCGGCTCCCTCCAGTGGGACGAGGCCAACGCCATGGCCGAGGCGCGCAAGGCGGCGGAGGCGGACCTGACCGACGTCTGCTCGGGCCCGGTGACGGTCACCAAGACCAGCGCGGGCTTCGCCGACGCCGACCTCTTCACCGTCCAAGTCAGCTGCGAGGTACGGGGCCTGGCGATGCTGGGCCTGAACCTCCCCGCCCACATGTCGGGTTCGTTCACGGCCCCGCTGGACCCGTACAAGAGGAAGGCATGAGGGACTCCGTACGGACCTGGCTGTCCTCCCGCCGGGCCCACCTCGACGACCGCGGCTCGGGCGCCGGCGCGGTCATCATCTTCGCGATCGTCTTCCTGTCGCTGTCGGCCTTCGTCATCGACGGCGGCCTGTCCATCTCCAAGCGCGAACGCGCCGCCGACATAGCGGAACAGGCGGCCCGCTACGCCGCCCAGGACATCGACCGCGAGGCCCTCTACGACAACGAGGGCGGCCCGGCACCGATCAACTACCAGAACTGCGACGCCCGCGTGAAGGCGTTCGCGCGGGAGATGGACATGCGCGGCGCGGACATCGCCGCGACCCACTGCGTGGCCGCCGACGCCGAACAGGTCGAGGTCCAGGTGCAGTTGACGTACACCCCGGTGTTCACCGGCATGTTCTACGGCGGCGACGTGGTCGTCCACGGCGAGGCCGTGGCGCAGAACGAGGTCGGCTGATGCTCGGCCGCGGCAGGCAGGAGCCGGTCGTCGAGCCGGTGCCCTGGGACCGGCCGGGCCGGTTCACGGTGACCGACGTCGTGCGCCCGGCCACACTGGGCCGCAAGGCCGTGAAGGGCCCGAGGGCGCTGCGCGTGGCGACCGTCCGCGACGGAGTGCGGTACTTCGCGCCGACGGTGCTCGTCTCGCGCGGCGGCGAGGAGGTCCCGTCATACGGGCTCTACGACGCCGTGCACCCGCAGGTGCCGCTGTGCTCCCTGACGCCGGAGAAGGAGGGCGCGCGCTACCGCGTGACCGACGGCCACGGGCAGCAGATCGGCCTCGTGCACCGCACGCCGGCCGCCAAGCGCACCATCCAGCACGGCTGGTGGCTCCAGCAGCCGGGCCGGCCGGACATCGTCGCCCGCTACCACTGGGCCCGGGGCAGCGCGAAGGAGATCGCGCAGCGCGGCAAGGAGACGGTGGTCAAGGGGGCCGGGGCGTTGGCCGGGAGCGTGGTCGACTCGCTGATCTCGTTCGGTGCGGAGGGCGACAGCGGACGTACGTACACCGCGAAGCCGGTCACCTGGCGTCCCGACGGTGAGCCGGAGACGGTGGTGCTGACGTGCGACCATGTCGACGGCGTCCGTGCCTACCTGCCCCAGGCGGAGTGGTTCGACCGGCGCCTGGCCTTCGCCCTGGCGGTGCTGCGGGAGGCGTGAGACGCGGCGACGATCACTTGCCCTTGCCGCCGTCCCCCTCCTCCTTCACCCCGTCCTGTGCCTGCTTCGCGAGGTCGAGGTCGAGCTTCTTGAACTCGCGGACGACCGCGTCGGCCATGTCGACGAGGGCGTCGAGCTGCTGGGTGATGTCCTCACGTCCGTCCTCCCAGTTGGACTCGAAGTCGCCGAGAGCGTCGTTGACACTGCCGTCGCCGATGTCCTCCTTGTAGGACTCGAAGAGCTTCTTGGTGTGGTTGAGACGGGTCTTCAGTGACCGCAGCCGCTCGCCGTAGTCCTCCAGTTCGCCGAGCGGCAACGCGAGGTCGCTCTTGCCCTGGCCCATGTGCCTCCCCCGATCTCGTAGTCTGGCCCGAACCGTACAACGGAACGATGTTGACACGAGCGATCGGGAAAACGGGGAGTCGGACGTCATGGCCCGCTACATGGAGGCGCTCACGATCGAGCGCGGAGGTTTCCGGATCAAGGTGCCGGAGTCGTGGTGGGAGTTCGACGTCCGGCCGGAGTCCCGGGACGACTCGATCCGGCAGATGGTCGGCGGACGCGTACGCCGGCAGCCGGAGTTGGCGCAGTACCGGGACACCTACGTCGCCTTTCTGCGCAAGGCGGCCGCGGACGCCTGGAAGTCGGGCGCCCTGTACTGCGGGTGCATGGCCGAGAGCTTCGGCGGTCCCACGCCGATCACCGGGTCGGTGACGGTGTCGCTGGTCGGCGGACGCACCCGGGAGGGCGCACCGCTGTCGACCGACCCGGCCGCGATCGCCGCCGGGCTGGCCCCCAAGGAGCCCAGGAAGGACGGCGATTCCTGGCGGAAGGTGACGACGGTCGACATCCCGGGCGTGGGCGCCGCGGCCCGCACGTACGGCATCGAGGACATCGCCGTACCGGACGACAGCCTGAACCGCACCGTCCGGGCCGTGCTGATGCAGACCTTCATCCCCGTGCCCGGTCAGGAGGGCAAGGTGGCGCTCGTGGCGGGCAGCAGCCAGGTCCTGGATCTCGCGGACTCCTTCTTCGACATCTTCGACGCGATCACGTCGACGTTCCGCTTCACGGGCTGAGATTCGTCACAGCGCCGGATCTTCGCGTCGTAGTTAAGAAGAGGGTAAGTTCACACGTGCATACGGCTGTTGATGGTGATGTGCGCGTGACGGGGGTTGCAGCATGGCGGGGCACCGGCCGCGGGACTGGCATGTCCTGGACCTGGACAAGGATCCGACACCGGGTGATCCGGACCGGGTACGGACCCTCGCCCGGACCCTGCACGAGTTCGCGGAGGACGTCTCCGAGGCGCTGAGGGTCGTCAAGGGGATGGCGGACGACGACGCGACCCTGCAGTGGGCGGGCAAGTCCGCGGAGGTCTTCAAGGACGAGTTCTCCGGCGTACCGAAGAACCTCAAGAAGCTGAAGAAGTCGTACGAGATGTGCGGCGACGCGCTGGCCGCGTACTGGCCGAAGCTGGAGCGGGCGCAGGCCCTGGCGGACCGGGCGCTGGCCAAGGGGCGTGAGGCGCAGAACGACCTGTCGTCGGCCAAGTCCCGCCTGGCGTCGGCCGATTCGTGGGTGACCCGGGCCACGCGTGAGGCCGACAAGTACAAGGACGACCCCACCGGCAGCAAGACGGACGCCGACAAGCCGGACGAGTCCAAGGTCCGTGCCGCCACCCGCGACGTGCAGCACGCCAAGTCCGCTCACACCAAGGCCCAGTCGGACGTCACCGACGCGCAGGACGCCCTGTCCGCCGCGAAGAAGATGGCCGAGGACGCCCGCCGGATGCGCGAGGAGGCGGCCCGGGAGGCCAAGCAGCAGATCGACGAGGCCTCCGACGCCGGCATCCAGAACCGGTCCTGGTGGGAGGAGGTCGGCGACTGGTTCGAGGACAACTGGGACACGATCGTCACGGTGTGCAAGGTGGTCGTGGCGGTGGTCGGCATCATCGCGATGATCATCGGTGGGCCGATCCTCGGCGCGATCGTGCTGGTGGCGGCACTCGTGGTGCTGGCGGACACGCTGAACAAGTACCGCAAGGGCCAAGCGTCCTTGTGGGACGTGGCGTTCGCGGCACTGGACTGCATACCCGGCGGCAAGGGAATCACCTCGCTGGGCAAGCTCGCGAAGGGCATGAAGGCGCTGGGCAAGGGCGGCCTCAAGGGCATGGCGCTCGGGCTCAGGGGACTCGGGCCGCGCCTGAAGGGCCTGGGCCGGGAGATGAAGAACCTCTTCACCTGCGGCGACCCGATCGACATGGCGACGGGCCAGATGGTCATGTCGATCACGGACGTGGCCCTCCCCGGCGTACTGCCGCTCGTGATCGAGCGCACGCACCGCACCGGAGTCAAGGCCGGCGGCTGGTTCGGGGCGAGCTGGACGTCGACGCTGGACCAGCGGCTGCTCATCGACGAGGACGGCGTCCGGTTCGTCGGCGCCGACGGCACGGTGCTGTACTACGCGGTCCCGGAGCCGGGCGCGCGCATGAGACCGATCGTCGGTCCCAACTGGCCGCTGGAGTGGGACGGTTCCCCGGAATCCGACATCACGGTGTGGCAACCGGAGAGCGGTACGACGCTGCACTTCAGGCGCATACCGGGCGCCCGTCCGGCCGAACTGCCGCTGACCGCCGTGCGGGACCGCAACGGCAACGCGATCGAGGTGCACTACGCGGCGGACGGGTCGCCGTCCGCCCTCGTCCACCGGGGCGGATACCGCGTCGGGGTGACGGTCACCGGAGGACGCGTGCGGGCCCTCTCCCTGGACAGCGCCCCCGAGCGGTCCGTGCTGCTGACCTACGAGTACGACGAGCACGGCCGGCTCACCGGGGCCGTGGACTCCTCGTCCGTCCCGCAGCGGTACAGCTACGACGACCGGCAGCGGATCACCGGCTGGCAGAGCCGGAACGGCCACTGGTACCGCTACGCCTACGACGACAAGGGCCGCTGTGTCCGTACCGGCGGTGACGGCGGCGTCCTCGCCTACACCTACGCGTACGACGACGACACGCGCACCACCGTCGCCACTGACTCCCTCGGCCACTCGCTCAGCTACACCTTCAACGAGGATCTCCGGCCCGTCCGCGAGACCGACCCGCTCGGCCACACCGTCACCCGCAGCTGGGACGACCACGGCCGCCTGGTCGCCCTCACCGACCCGCTCGGCCGCACCACGCACCTGAGCCACGACACCGAAGGCAACGTCACCCGGGTCGTGCGCCCCGACGGCGGGGTAGTGCGCACCGAGTACGACGAGTTCGGCCAGGTCACGAAGGTGACCCAACCGGACGGCAGCACCTGGCGGACGGTGTACGACGACCGGGGCAACCGCGTGGCCGTCATCGATCCGCTCGGCGCCGCCACGTCCTTCACCTTCGACGAGCGCGGAGGACTCACCGGCGTCACCGACGCGCTGGGCCGGCGTCAGCAGACCCTGGTCAACGACGCCGCCGGCCTCGTCGTCGGCACCACGGACGCGCTCGGGGCCGCCACCTCCTTCACCCGGGACGCCTTCGGTCGCATCACCGAGCTGACCGACCCCTTCGGAGCGGTCACCCGCGTCGGCTGGACCCCCGAGGGCCAGATCGCCTGGCGGCAGCTCCCGAACGGGACACGGGAGGACTGGTCCTACGACGCCGAGGGCAACCCGCGCGAGTACCGCTCCTCGAACGGGCGCCGCACCCGCTACGAGCACACCCACTTCGACCTCTGCACGCTGCGCGCGGACGACGACGGCACGCTTGAGCGCTTCGAGTACGACACCGAACTGCGCCTGCGGAGCGTGACCAACGCCGCCGGGCAGACCTGGAGTTACTCCTACGACGGCGTCGGCCGGCTGGTCTCCGAGACGGACTACAACGGACGGACACTGACCTACCGCTACGACGCGGCAGGGCAGCTCGTCGAGCGGACCAACGGAGCGGGACAGGTCACGCGCTTCCGCCACGACAGTCTCGGCAACGTCGTCGCCATGGACGCCGACGGCGCTGTCACGACGTACACGTACGACCCGCTCGGCAGGCTGGTGGGAGCGCGCAACGCGGACGTCGAGCTCGGACGGGAACACGACGCGACGGGCCGCCTGCTCGCCGAGTCGTGGAACGGCCGGGAGGTCCGCTCCGAGTACGACGTCACAGGACGGCGCACGAGCCGCAGGACACCGAGCGGTGCGATCACCCGGTGGGCCTACGAGGCCGAACAGCGGACCCTGGTGCAGCAGGTCGGACAGCACTCGGTCACCTTCCGGTACGACATCGCCGGCCGGGAGGTCGAACGGGTCCTCGGAGAGGCGGCGCGCCTGACCCACGAGTGGGACACCGAGCGGCTGCGCACCACTCAACGGGTCGTGACCAGCACCGGTGACACCAGGCAGCGGGCCTTCCAGCACCGGGCCGACGGCGTCCTCACCTCGGTGACGGACTCGCGCCACGGCGAGCGGACCTTCGTCCTCGACCACGCCGGCAGGGTGACCCGGGCGCGAGGGGGCGCGGCCTGGGACGAGACCTACCAGTACGACCTGCTGGGCAACCTCACTGGCTTCCACACCGCGGCCCCCGTACCCGAGGACCAGCCCGGGCCCGGCGACCGCAGCTACTCGGGCACGCTCCTCGAACGGGCCGGCCGTACCGTCTACCGGCACGACGCCCAGGGGAGGGTGATCCGCCGGGTCACCAAGCTGCTGTCGGGCGGCAGACGCGAATGGCGCTACGCGTGGAACGCCGAGGACCAGCTCACGGACGTCTCGACACCGGACGGGCGTCACTGGCACTACGTCTACGACCCCGTCGGTCGCCGGGTGGCCAAGCAACTGCTCGCGGGGGACGGCACGACCGTCGTCGAGCAGGTGTCCTTCTTCTGGGACGGCGACGATCTCGCCGAGCAGACGGACGGCACCGTCAGCACGTCATGGGACTGGACCGAGGGACCCACACCGATCGGTCAGCGCGTCAGGGAAACCGGCCCGGTCGACCCGGACACGCCGCAGGACGAGATCGACGAGCGCTTCTACGCCATCGTCACCGACCTCCTCGGTACGCCGACGGAGCTGGTCGACGCGGAGGGGACCATCGCGTGGACGCGCTCGGCCACCCTGTGGGGCGTTCCCGTCGAGGAGCCCCGCGCCGAGCACGTCGACTTCCCGCTCCGGTTCCCCGGCCAGTACTTCGACGCGGAAACGGGGCTGCACTACAACCACCACCGGTACTACGAGCCCGGAACGGCGCGCTATCTCAGTCCGGACCCGCTGGGACGGACACCGGCGCCGAATCACCACGCCTATGTGAAGAACCCGCTCCAGTGGAAGGACCCGCTCGGCCTCAAGGCGCCGTGCATGGTGGACCTTTACCACGGCACGCAACGCCACCACGCCGACAGCATCGTCAACGACGGGATCAACCTCGTGGGAAGCAACCGTGCCATGGACTTCGGCAAGGGAGGGTTCTACGTGACCAACGACCCCCGCCAGGCGCTCACGTGGGCCAAGCAACTGGCCGACAAACGCGGGGGGTTGCCCGCAGTCGTCCACTTCAAGGTGCCGAAGAGCGAGCTCGACAACCTGACCAGCAAGATCTTCGACGGGCCGAGCGACGAGCTGGCCGCCTTCATCAAGCACCACCGCACCGGTGGCGCCATGCACAACTACGAGATGGTCGAGGGACCCATGCTGAGGAACGTGAGAAGATTCGTCAGCGGCAAAGCGGAGCCCGAATTCTTCGGGCACCAGATAGCCATCTACTCGGACCGTGCCGCTGAACTGTTCAATAATTCAGTACATCGTGTGGTGGGGCCGACATCGTGAAGACCGAGTTCCTGATTCCTCTCGACGAAGAAATGCTCGAGTATTTCCGCGAGATGGTGGACTTCCTCGTGGAGAACTGCGGAATCTCCCGTGCGGAGGCGGTCGCCAGGATCAACGAGAGGTATGCCAGGAAGGAGATGGACACGCTGGAGCAGAACCTCATGACCCATGAGTTTCCCGAGTTCTGGGCCTACGGGGCCTACTACCTTCCGGACGCCGACGACCGGCTGCCGACCGGGGACGCGGACGCGGACGCGGACATCGACTTCACACGCCTGCCGATCCGCCCCGCGCCCCCGAAGGATTCGCCTTTCTGGACACTCGAGGAATGACGGTCACGCCGGCGGCCGACACCTGAAGCACCCGTCCGCGTCAGCGGTTCACCGACTGGATCTCCTGGACGTCCATGGCCTGGGTCGTCTCGAAGACGCCGTCGGGGAGGTCGCCGCCGCTGCCGTCGGAGCCGTGCCAGCTGATCTTCCAGGTGATGCCGGCCCTGAGGCGGTACGGCGTGCCGTTCGTCGCGTGGAGGTAGGTGATGCTGCAGGACGGGGACTTGTCGGCGTCGCCCGGCTCGTACGGCGTTCCGATGGAGCCGTCCGCGTTGACGGTGCAGTCGCCCGAGGCCGGGTTCGTCGTCGCGTCCCGCGTGCCCGGGTCCAGGTGGAGGGCGACGGGCTTGGCGGTCGTCTCCGCCCACAGGCCCGTGTCCGGCAGCTCCGCGCGGACCTTGACCTCCTTGAACGTGTCCTGGTCCAGCCACACCCAGGTCGGCAGGTTCACCGTGGATCTGGCGGCCGGCTTCGACTCGACCTCGGTCGTGGGCACCTTGATCTTGTCGTAGGCGTACTCGGCGAGGGTCTTGGGGGTGGGGGCGTTCGGGACCGCGGGGATCTCGCCGGCGTCCTGCCAGAACATGACGCGCTCACAGCCGAAGGAGTCGGGGGAGGCGGGGTCGCGGGCGACGCCACGCCAGAAGTAGCCGTCCTTGCCGATGTTGTAGTCGTGGTAGCCCCCGGTGGGCGTGAGGTCGCCGTCCTTGTAGTTGTAGGCGTCCTTGCCGTCGCGGTAGTGATCCGTCCAGAGCTTCGTGCCGCCCCACTCCGTGTGCGGGCTGACGTATCCGAGCGGGTTGTCCGACTCCGCGAACGCCTTGAGCTTCTCCGGCGTGTACACCGGCTCGTACCAGCAGGGCGGCGGCTCCCAGTTCACGTCCGTCGACGAGAGGCTCCCCGTCCTGCCGCCGGTGGGACCGCTGACCTGGGTGACCTTGATCCGGGAGACGGCGGCGGAGAGTTCGCCGTTGCCGTTGGCATGGCCGGATACCGGGGGAGGGGTCGTGTTGTCCGCGGGTCCGTCGGCACGCGCTGTGCCCGCGGTCCAGAACACGGCTGCCGCACCTACGGCGGCGCCCCAGCGCACCGTCCGCGCGGAGGGGGTCATCACCGGCATTCCTTCGCCTTGCCGATGACCTCGATGGTGAACGCCCTCCAGACCTTGGACGAACCGGTCGGGGGGATCATGCGCAGCCTGAACGTCTGGTAGCTGCTCAGGCTTTCCTTCGTGTAGAGGATCTTTCCGGTCTTGATCTCTTTGCCGTAGAACTTGGCCTGGTTCCTGCAGAACTGGACGAGCACGCCCTGGCCGCCGCGGAGGGTGGTGACTTCGTCGTTGTAGTACCTGTCCGTGCCGGTGACGGTCCAGCCGCCCTTCTTCCAGGTCTCGATCTGCGACTTCGCGTACGACGCGGCCTGGTTGAGTGAGTAGTACCGGTACGCCGGGTCGTTCGGGTCCTGCTGGTCGATGCCGTGGTTCAGGGCGCGAATGTAGTTCTCCGCACCCCCGAGCGCCCCCGCACGCGTCGCCTCCGACGGCTTGTCGAAGTCGAAGACCAGCTTGAAGTCCTCGGGCAGGCCGAGGTCGGGCCCGCTGCCGCCCGCCGCCGCGGACGCCGACGTGGACGCCGACGTGGAGGCCGACGGACTGCCGGAGATGTCCGCCCCCTTGATGTCGTCCGACCCCTTGTCGTCACCACCCCCGCCGCACGCGGTGAGCAAAAGGGTGGCTGCCGCGGTGAACGCGGTGGCAGTGGACGTCAGGGTGCGGCGGACCACTGTGGAACTCCCCCGGAGAGATCGGCTGTGTGCAACAGGGAACGAAGCTATCAGGGGTTGGTAAGGGGGCTTTGCGGGGCGGCGGGGGATTGTGTGGGGGATGTGAGGAGTGTGGCGGCGTGCCCGGAGCCGCCCCGCTCTGATGTATCAGCCCCGTACCGGACCTTCGACGTCCCAAATAAGAGTCCATAAGATCTCTGTAGGCTCAGTACACCACTCACGCACGTCACGCACGTCACGCATTCGCCCACGCCATCCCCACCGACCACCACCACACCACCAGGACACCCGCCATGCCGCGACGCCGCACCTCAAGCTCGATGAGCAGTACGACGGGCAACGCCTCGGCCCCGAGGAACCGGACACCGCAGCCCGTGCGCATCCGGCGGCGTACCTTCGGGGACTTCGTCAAGGCGTTCTTCGCGTTCGTCGCGTTGCTCGTGCTGGTCGTCGGGGTGCCGGGGGCGCTGGCCGTGGCGGTCGGCTGGCCGTTGCCGCACGGGGCGCCCAGCCTGGACTGGCTGCAGCAGGAGATCACCGTAGGGACGTTCCTGCACATCCTGACGGTCGTCGTGTGGCTGGCCTGGGCGCAGTTCACCGCCTGCGTGCTGGTGGAGGTCAAGGCCGCGCTGTCCGGCGTCGGCGTGCCCGGCCGGGTGCCCGGAGCCGGCCCCAGCCAGCTGCTCGCCCGGCAGCTCGTCGCCGCGTTGCTGCTGGTCGGCGCCACGGCGGCCAGCCTCACGCCGGGGCTGTCGCAGCTGGGGCACAGCCTGGAGGGCAACCAGAAGCCCGCCGTCGCCGTCGCCGCCGCCCAGGCGACCCCCGGCCTCTTCGCCCAGCAGCAGGAGCAGGCCGCGAGCACCGCCGCCGCCCTCGCCGAGCAGGCCTCGCACGCGGCGGCGCACGCCGACACCGCCGCCCATCAGCACGGCGAGACGAAGTACTACCGCATCCAGCCGCCCGAGGGCCGCCACCACGACTCCCTCTGGGAGATCGCCCAGCGCCACCTCGGCGACGGACGCCGGTACAAGGAGATCTACGAGCTCAACAAGGACCGTGTCCAGCCCGACGGTTCGAAGCTGTCCGAGGCCAGTCTGATCCGGCCCGGCTGGATCATGGAGATGCCGGGCGACGCGCACGGCGGCGAACTCGTCGAGATGCCGGACGCGGACGGCGGCGGCAACGCCCAGGTCTCGCACGGCCTCCAGCAGCAGATCCACGACTACGCCAAGACCGGCGACCACGCCCAGGGCGGCGACCACGCCCAGGGCGGCGATCAGGCCCAAGGACAGCAGGGCGCCCCGCACGGCCGGCAGGTCTCCGTGCCGCAGCAGCACGCCCCCGCCGCCCACCAGCACGCCACCGCCGAGTCCGGCTCCCACTCCTTCGGCCTGTCCGAGGCCCTGCTCACCGCCCCCCTCCTCGCCGCCGGCCTCCTCGGTGCCCTGGGCCGCCGGCGCCGGCAGGCGCTGTGGCAGGCGGCGTTCGGTGGGCGGCGCGGGATGGAGCCGCCGACGCCCACCGGTGAGGCCGCGAACGCGCAGGACGCCCTGCTCGTCGGCGCCGACCCCGAAGGCGTACGCCTGCTGGACCGGTCACTGAGGGGACTCGCGGCCTCGCTGGCCGCCGAGTCGCGCGCCCTGCCCACCGTGTACGCCGCCTGGCTCACCAACGGCGATCTGCACCTGCAACTCGCCCAGCCCGCCGGGAAGCCCCCGGCGCCGTGGCAGCTCGGGCAGGACCAGACGTTCTGGATGCTGGCGCGCACCGACGCCGAGCGCTACGGCGACCTCGACACGGCCGCGCCCTACCCCGGTCTGGTCAGCCTCGGCACCATGGACGACTCGCGGCTGCTGCTCAACCTGGAGTCCGTCCCCGGCATCGTCTCGCTCAGCGGCCGCGAGGCCGACCGGGCGGCCGTCTTCGCCTCCGTGGCCGCCGAGTTGGCGACCAACGGGTGGTCCGACCGGATGACGATCACGCTCGTCGGGTTCGGCGAGGACCTCACCCCGCTCGCCCCCAACCGGCTGCGCCACCTCGACGGCATCGACGACCTCATCGAGACCATGGAGGCCGAGACCCGGCAGCGGCGGGGCGCGCTGGGCGCCGCCGGTCACGACTCCGTGCTCACCGGGCGCACGGGCCCCGCCCAGCACACCCGTTGGGCCCCGCACCTGGTCCTGCTCGCCGCCCAGCCCTCCGCCGAGGACGCCGTCAAGCTCGCCGAACTCGCCGCCGACGCGAGCCGGTTGGGCATCGGGTACCTGGTCGGCACGGACAGCGGTGAACTGCCCGGCGCCGCCTGGGAGATGGAGGTCACCGGCGAGGGCAAGCTCCTCGCGCCGCTGCTCGGGCTCGAACTCGACGCCCAGATGCTGCCGTTGGCGACCCAACGGGCCGTCGTCGAGCTGTTCGTCGAGGCCGACCCCGACCGCGGTCCCGAAGGACCCACCACCACACCGCCGTTCCTCGTCGACATCAGCGAGCAGGGGCGGCCCGCGGTGTACGCGCGTCTCGTCGGCCCGTACGAGATCATCGGCCTGGAGACGCCGGACGGGGAGCGCAGCGCGCTGCTGCACGAGGCGCTCGCGCTGCTGCTCCTGCACCGCGAGGGCGTGCACCCGCGCGTCCTCTCCTCCGCGCTGTGGCCGCGCGGCGTCACCGAGGACGTGCGCGACGCGCTGCTGGAGCGGCTCGGCGCCTGGCTCGGCACCGACCCGGACGGCAGCCCGCGGCTCGCCACCGACGCCACCGGGCGGCTCACACTCGCCAAGTCCGTCGTGTCGGACCTGGACGTGCTGCGGTCGCTCTACCACGAGGCCACCCAGGGCAAGGGCGTCGACAGCCGGGCCGTGCGCGGGCGGCTGCTCACCGACGCGCTGGTCCTGGTGCGCGGCCCGCTGCTCGCCGACCGGCCCGAGGGCCGCTACCGCTGGCTCACGCACGAGATCATCGACGCCCAACTCCCCCTGTTGGTCGCGGACATCGGGCTCGCGCTGTCGGCGTTCCACCTGGAGAAGGACCGCGCGGAGAAGGCCATCGAGGCGCTGAACGCGGCCCTGCGGACCGCTCCGGCGGACGAGCGCCTGTGGAACGAGCTGCTGCGCGCCACGCACGCCACGGGTGACGCCGACCGCCTCCAGGCCCTCGCCGCCGACCTCGTGGGCCGCAGCGGCGCCCGCGGCCTGCCGCCGCGCACCGAGGCGCTCCTCGACGAACTGCTCCCGTCCTGGCGCAGCGGCAGCGTCGCGGCAGGATGAACGCCGATGTGAGTACGGCGCTGCTGGCCGCCGTCGCCGCGCTGTGGGGTGCGGCGAGCGGAGCGCTGCTGCCACGCGCCGCGTACCGCTTCTCCGCGCCGGCGGGCGAGCCGTGGCGGTCGTCGTGCCCGGCGGGCCACCGGATCGCCGGGTGGCTCGGGCGCGCGCGCTGCCCCGACTGCGGGACCGGCTCCGGGAACCCAGGGACGCGCTCGCAGTCGTACGGCCCCGCCACCCTCACCCTCGCCGTGCTCACGGCCCTCGTCTGCGCCGCCCTCGCCGCCGCCACCGGCACGCGGCCCGAGCTCGGCGTCTGGCTGCTGCTCGCGCCCGTCGGGGTGCTGCTGGCGGTGGTCGACTTCCGGGTGCAACGGCTGCCCGACGCCCTGACCCTCCCGCTCGCGGGCGCCGCGCTGGTCCTGCTCGGCGCCGTCGCCCTCGTACCGGAGCACGCCGGCGACTGGCTCACCGCGCTGTACGGCGCCCTCGCGCTGGGCGGCGCCTTCTTCGTGCTGTTCCTCGTCAACCCCGGCGGCATGGGCTTCGGCGACGTGAAGCTGGCGCTCGGGCTGGGCGCCGTGCTGGGCTGGTACGGGTGGCCGACGGTGATGCTGGGCACGTTCGCCGCCTTCCTGCTCGGTGCCCTCTACGGCGGCGCGCTCGTCGTCCTGCGGCGGGCCGGGCGCAGGACGGCGATCGCGTTCGGGCCGTTCCTGATCACCGGCGCGTTCGCCGGCCTCCTCATCGGCGCGTACGCGGCCTGACGACGCCGGCGCGTATGCGGTCTGACGACGCCGGCGCGTATCCGGTATCCGGCCTGACGTCGGCGCCGGGAAACGCCTGACGTAGGCTGGTTCGGTCCGTCCACCCCCTTGACGAAAGGGACGCCCCGGTGACCGAGAAGGCCGACCTCCAGTCCGTGCTCGACCGTGCCGCGGCCGGCGGACGGATCACCCCCGAAGAGGCGCTCGACCTCTACCGCGACGCCCCGCTGCACGCCCTCGGCGCCGCCGCCGACGCCGTGCGCCGCCGCCAGTACGCCGGGATCGAGCACATCGCGACGTACATCATCGAGCGCAACATCAACTACACGAACGTCTGCGTCACGGCCTGCAAGTTCTGCGCCTTCTACGCCGCTCCCAAGGACACGGAGAAGGGCTGGACGCGCGACCTGGACGACATCCTGCGCCGCTGCGCGGAGACCGTCGAGCTCGGCGGCACGCAGATCATGTTCCAGGGCGGGCACCACCCGGACTACGGCGTCGAGTACTACGAGAAGCACTTCAAGGCGATCAAGGACGCGTTCCCGCAGCTGGTCATCCACTCCCTCGGCGCGTCCGAGGTCGAGCACATGGCCCGGATCAGCGGGGTCTCCGTCGAGGAGGCCATCACCCGCATCCACGCGGCCGGCCTCGACTCCTTCGCCGGTGCCGGCGCGGAACTCCTCCCCGAGCGCCCCCGCAAGGCCATCGCTCCCCTGAAGGAGAGCGGCGAGCGCTGGCTGGAGATCATGGAGACCGCGCACCGGCTGGGCGTGGAGTCGACGTCGACGATGCTCATGGGCACCGGCGAGACCAACGCCGAGCGCATCGAGCACCTGCGGATGATCCGGGACGTCCAGGACCGCACGGGCGGCTTCCGGGCCTTCATCCCGTACACCTACCAGCCCGAGAACAACCACCTGAAGGGCCGCACGCAGGCGACGATCTTCGAGTACCTGCGGATGATCGCGATCGCCCGCATCTTCCTCGACAACGTCCGCCACATCCAGGGTTCCTGGCTGACGACCGGCAAGGAGGTCGGCCAGCTCTCCCTGCACTACGGCGCCGACGACCTCGGCTCGATCATGCTGGAGGAGAACGTCGTCTCGTCGGCCGGCGCCAAGCACCGCTCCAACCGGCTGGAGATCATCGACCTCATCCGCAAGGCCGGCCGCGTGCCCGCGCAGCGCTCGACGACGTACGAGCACCTCGTCGTGCACGACGACCCGGCGAACGACCCGGTCGACGAGCGGGTCGCCTCGCACATCTCCTCGACGGCGATCGCGGGCGGCACGGCGCACCCCGAGCTGAAGATCCTCGCCTCCAACTGACCTTCCCGTGCTGACGATTCACGCGGCGGACGAGGTCCGCACCACGTGGGACGACGCCGAGCCGGTCAAGGACGGCGCCGTCGCGGTGGACGGCGCCCGTGTCGCCGCCGTGGGCACGCTGGCGGACGTGCGGGAGCGGTTTCCGGGGGCGCGGGTGCGCAGCTGGCCGGGCGTGCTGGGGCCGGGGCGCGTCCACGAGGGGCCGCTGCCGGACGCCCCGAGCCCCCGTGAACGTGTTCACGAGGTACTGAAGTCGGGCGCCACGGCGATCCTCGCCGCGTACGCCGACCCGCCCGGACTCCGCGCGGCGGCGGACCGCAACGACGTGCTGGTCCTGCCGGCCGCCCGGCCGCCGGAGATCACGCCGGACGCCCGGGCCGACCTCGCCGTCCTGGACGAGACCGGCGCCTGCGTCGCCACCGTGTGCGCAGGCCGCCTGGTGCACCGGCGCCGATAGCCACCGGCCCACTGGCCCGCCGGCCCACTGACCCGCCAGCCCACTGACCCTCCGGTTCGCTGCCCCCCGGCCGTCAGCCCGCCAGCGCCTTTCCGAACGCCCCCGAACTCTGCTTCACCCCGCTGCAGTTGGTCGCCGCGTCGTCCTGGGACGACTGCCCCGCCTCACACTGCTGGTCCCGGAACGTCGACCACATCGACACCCACGCGATCTCCTTCTCCTCCGCGAACGTCCGCACCTGCGCCGCGTCGGAGAGGGTGAACGTCTCGTTGTCCACGTCGTTGACCCCGATCATCGACGTCAGCGCCATCCCACGCCACGCGGCCGCGTCCGACAGCCCGAACACCTTCTTCAGCTGCGTGTGCGCGGCCCTGGCCGAGGTGAGGGCGTAGTCGCCCATGTCACCGTCGTACGACTCGCCGTAGTTCATGGTCATGATGTTGACCGTGGAGACCTGCACGTCGTAGGTGTTCGCGGACTCCAGCAGCGCCAGACTGTCGGAGTCCAGCCCGGACGGCATCACGGGAAGCGTGAACGACACCTTCAGGTCGGGCCGTTGCTTCTGGAGCTCGGCGATCGCCTGGGAGCGCAGCTTGACCGAGTCGGCGTCGGTCAGCTGGTCGCCCTCGATGTCGAAGTCGGCCTGCTGGGAGCCCGCCGCGTCCAGGGCGGCGGCGTACGCGGCGGCCAGCTTCGACGCGCTGTCGCAGGTCGTCGCCAGCTCCTTGCCGGAGGCCCCGCCGAAGGAGACGCGCACGCTCGCGCCGTCCTGCTTCAGCTGGGAGATCCGGGACGTGACGGAGGAGTCGGCCAGGTCGTGCTCACCGTTCCAACTCGGCGTGCACGCACTGCCGTCGGCGATCACGAAGGCCAGGTTGTACGTCGACGGAGAGCCGCTGGAGTCGGTGTCGGCGGCCTGCGTGGCGCTCACGTAGGGGGCGTACGACGTGCTCGCCCCGGCTTCCTCGGAGGGCGCGGCGCTGGTGGGCCCACCGGACCCCGAGGAGCACCCCGCCGTGGCCAGGGCAAACAGACAAGTGAACCCGGCCGCCGGCTTCAGGAAACTCCGCATTGGCATGCACCCGCTCTCGTGATTTCTGTCTCAGCATTGAAACAAGGTCCCATTCCAAAGGAAAACGTCTCACGGGAAACCTGTGTTCAGAATGACGGCTAATGCACAGGCAACACATGGAATGATCCGAACACAACAGACAAACAAGGCGGAATAAAACGGGCATTCACTTACCTACAACCCCAACCGTCACCCCCCAGTCGTTCAGGTTATCTCTCAGGTGAGGGACAGGTTATGAGGCTTCTCATATGCGCCTCACAAGAAGTGGGGTTTCGGTCACATAAAGGCTGTCTAATGTCTGGGGAATGCAATCCGAGCCTGCCATCGAAAACCGCGCGACCGCGTCCGGTCGCCGCCGCAAACGCGGCAACGGGTCCGTCGAGGGGCCCGTCTTCGTTGACAACTCCGGTCGCCGCTCGAAGCTGCTGCGCCGGATCGGCCTCCTGGTCGGCGTCCTGTGTCTCGGGTACGCCGTCGTCCTGGGGCTGGCCTTCATGGGCATCGGCACGTCCGTCAACCCGTCCTCGCTGCTGCCCTTCGGCAGCGGTCAGGCGGGCCCGGCAGGGAGCGGTGCCGGTCCCGGCGGCTACCGCCAGCAGGGTGGCACCGGCAGTCAGGTCGGCGGCCCTTCGGCCCTGCCCACCCCGTCCGCGTCCGCGTCAGCGGCCAACTGACCGGAGCGCACAGGCCCATGTCCACGACGACGTCCTCACGCGGCCGCCGGCGTGCCCCCTCCCGCATCGAGCGGGCCGCGGGCAAGGCGGCGGCGCTGCAGCGCCCGCGCGTGATCCTCGCCCTGCTGCTCCTGCTCGGGCTGACCAGCGTGATGCTGCTCGACGGCTATCTGCGCGCCGAGGTCGGCGGCGACCAGCGGGTCCGCGACGGCGCCAGCTCCAGCAAGGTGCCCGACAAGATCCTCAACGGCGGGCCGATCCTGACCTACCGGGGCGGGCGGATGACCAGCCTCTCGGTGCCGGCGAAGACCATCGCCCTCACCTTCGACGACGGTCCGAACCCCACGTACACGCCCCAGGTCCTGGAGATCCTGGAGAAGTACGACGTCCCGGCCACGTTCTTCCTGGTCGGCTCGATGGTCTCGCGCTATCCGGGCATCGTGAAGACGATGGTCGAGCAGGGCAACGAGGTGGGCGTCCACACCTTCACCCACGTCGACCTCTCCTACCAGAGCGACGCCCGCATCGACCGTGAGATGGAGCAGACCCAGCTCGCGCTGGCGGGCGCGGCCGGCATCACCACCACGCTGTTCCGGGCGCCGTACTCCTCGGAGACCGACGCCATCGACAACTACAGCTGGCCCGTCTACAAGAAGCTCGCCAAGGACGGCTACACCAGCGTCTTCGTCGACACCGACAGCGACGACTGGAAGAAGCCGGGCGTCTCCAAGATCGTGCAGTGGGCCACGCCGAAGAGCGGCGACGGCGCTTCGGTCCTCATGCACGACGCCGGCGGCGACCGCTCGCAGACGATCAAGGCGTTGCCGAAGTACATCGAGAAGATGAAGGCGAAGGGCTACACCTTCACCACCGTCAGCGGTGTCATCGAGAAGGACACCACCGCCGGCCGGCAGGCGGCGACCGGCGCGACGGGCACGGCGAACGCCTCGGGGCCGACCGGTACGACGGCCACGGCGGGGACCTCGGGGCCGACCGGCGCGGAGGGCGTCGCGGGTGCCACGGGAGAGCAGCCCGCGGGCGGCCTCGACGGCCTCGGCACCGGCGGTACCGCGGCCACCGCCGCCCGTCTGCAGGCCGCCCACCGCACCGCCACCGGGACCACCCTCTACGAGGGCAAGGCGCTCATCGTGGCCGTCGCGGTCGCCGAGTGGACCGTGCCCGCGCTGTCGGCCGGACTCGTCGTCGTGGGCGTGGCCGTCATGGGACGGTTCGGGATGATGCTGATCCTCGCCCGGCGCCACTACAGACAGCGCAACAAACGCCGCTTCAGCTGGGGGCCGCCGGTCACCCGCCCGGTGAGCGTGATCGTCCCGGCGTACAACGAGAAGGAGTGCATCGCCAACACCCTCGGCTCGCTGGCGCAGAGCACGCACCCGATCGAGATCATCGTCGTCGACGACGGCTCCACCGACGGCACCAGCGAGATCGCCCGCAACGCGGCCATGGAGCTGGGCATGACCAACGTCCGCGTCATCCGGCAGGAGAACGCGGGCAAGCCGGCGGCCCTCAACAACGGTGTGCGCAGCGCCAGTCACGACATCGTCGTGATGATGGACGGCGACACCGTCTTCGAGCCGGACACCGTGCGCCAGCTCGTGCAGCCCTTCGCCGACCCCGAGGTCGGCGCGGTCGCCGGCAACGCCAAGGTCGGCAACCGCAACACGATCATCGGCGCCTGGCAGCACATCGAGTACGTGATGGGCTTCAACCTCGACCGGCGCATGTACGACCTGCTGCGCTGCATGCCGACCATCCCGGGCGCGATCGGCGCCTTCCGCCGCGAGGCGGTGCTCCAGGTCGGCGGCATGAGCGAGGACACCCTCGCCGAGGACACCGACATCACCATCGCCATGCACCGCGCGGGCTGGCGGGTCGTCTACCAGGAGCACGCCCGTGCCTGGACCGAGGCGCCGGGGTCCCTGAAGCAGCTGTGGTCCCAGCGCTACCGCTGGTCCTACGGCACCATGCAGGCGCTGTGGAAGCACCGCAAGTCCCTGACGGACAAGGGCCCTTCGGGCCGCTTCGGGCGGATCGGGATGCCGCTGGTGGTCGTCTTCCAGATCGTGACGCCCGTCTTCGCGCCGCTCATCGACGTGTTCACCGTCTACTCGATGATCTTCGTCGACTTCCAGGCGGCCCTGCTGGCCTGGCTGGCGGTGCTCGGCATCCAACTCGTCTGCGCCGCCTACGCGTTCCGTCTGGACCGCGAGAAGTACAGGTACCTGCTGATGATGCCGCTGCAGCAACTGGCCTACCGCCAGATGATGTACCTCGTCCTCATCCATTCCTGCATCACCGCCCTCACCGGCGGCCGCCTGCGCTGGCAGAAGCTGAAGCGGACCGGCGAGGTCGGCACCCCGGCGGGGGTGAGTTGATGAGCTGGGAGCAGCAGGCGTACGGGTACGGGCACCAGCCGTACCAGCAGCCACATCAGCAGCCGTACGGGCAGCAGTACCCGCAGCAGGGTTACGGTCAGGGGTACGGGTACCCGGGAAGCACGGGGTACCCGGGCCCTGCGCAGGCCCCTGTCCAGCAGCCGTATCCGCAGCAGTACGCCGACCACGGGCAGGGGGCGCCGGCCGAGTCGACGGCCCCCCTGCCGGTCGTGGAGCCGGAGCCGCAGCCGGAGCCCGCGGCTCCCCACGCCGCCGAGGTGGAGGAGGAGAAGCCTCCGCCTCGGCCCTCCGGCCGCGACCGCTACTTCGACACCCTGCGCGCCCTCGCCCTGATCCGCGTGGTCACGTACCACACCTTCGGCTGGGCCTGGTGCGGGCTGGTCCTCCCCTCCATGGGCATCATGTTCGGCCTGGCCGGCACGCTGATGGCCAAGTCGCTGGAGCGCCCGGCGCTCAAGGTGCTCAGGAGCAGGCTGCGCCGGCTGCTGCCCCCGTTCTGGTTCTGGGGCTTCTTCGTGGTCCTCGCGATGCTGATCCACGACTGGATGCCGGGCTGGCAGATCGTCTACTGGGTCGTGCCGCTCGGCGACCCGCCGGGCAACGCGTGGGGCGAGCAGGCCTGGGAGATCCTCTGGTACCTGCGCACCTACCTGTGGTTCGTCCTGCTCTCCCCGCTGCTGCTGCGCGTCTTCCGGCTCGCCCCGGTCCCGGTGCTGGTGCTGTCCCTGGCCCCGATCCTGGTCCTGAACTTCGTCTGGTCCGGTCCCGACAACCGGCTGGGCAGCGCGCTGTGGGACCTGTCGACGTACCTGTTCTGCTGGATCCTCGGCTTCGCACACCGCGACGGCGTCCTGCAGAAGCTCAAGCCGGCCGTGGTGGCGGTCCTCGCGCTCGCCGCGATGGGGTACGGCGCCTGGTACGCCTTCTCGCACCAGGCCGACTTCGGCACCTACGACCTGGACGAGAACCCGCTCGCGCAGGCCTTCTGGTCGGCCGGGTTCGTGATGCTGCTGATGTGGGCCAAGGCGTACTTCCGCATCGACTTCGCCTGGCTGACCCGTTTCCGGCGCTTGGACCGGACGGTGACCGTCTTCAACGCGCGCGCCGTGACGATCTACCTCTGGCACGAGATCGCACTGATCCTGGCCGTGCCGCTGATCGACCAGTTCTGGAACGTGCCCGCGTTCGAGAAGTGGCTGCCGCTGGAGAGCCAGTGGTTCATGTTCGGCATCGGCTGGATCCTGATCGCGGTGTTCGTGGTGGCGTGCGGATGGGTGGAGGACGTGGCGGCGAAGAAGAAGCCGACGCTCGTGCCCGGTGGCCGTACTGCCACAATGGGCCGGTGACCCGCGCATCCCTGGACAAGCAGCCGCACGAAGTCGCCTCGATGTTCGACAACGTGGCGGAACGGTACGACCTGACCAACGACGTGCTCTCCCTCGGCCAGGACCGGCGATGGCGCAAGGAGGTGGCGCGGGCCGTCGACGCGCGGCCCGCGCAGAAGGTCCTGGACCTGGCGGCCGGTACGGCGACCTCCTCGCTGCCGTTCGCGCGCACCGGCGCCTATGTGGTGCCCTGCGACTTCTCCCTCGGCATGCTGCGGGTCGGCAAGAGGAACCACCCCTGGCTGCCCTTCACCGCCGGGGACGCGACGAGGCTGCCGTTCAAGGACGACACCTTCGACGCGGTGACGATCTCCTTCGGGCTGCGCAACGTGCAGGACTTCGACGCCGCCCTGCGCGAGATGCACCGGGTGACGCGGCCCGGCGGCCGGGTGGTGATCTGCGAGTTCTCGCACCCGACCTGGGCGCCGTTCCGCACGGTCTACACCGAGTACCTGATGCGCGCCCTGCCGCCGGTCGCGCGCGCGGTCTCCTCCGCCCCCGACGCCTACGTCTATCTCGCCGAGTCCATCCGCGCCTGGCCCGACCAGCCGGCGCTGGCCGAGCACCTGCGCAAGGCCGGCTGGTCGAAGGTGGCCTGGCGCAACCTGACGGGCGGGGTCGTGGCCCTGCACCGCGGGTTCAAGAGCTGACGTTCCCGGCGCTCGGCCCGGGCCCGACGTTCCCGGCGCTCAGCCGGAGCCGATGACGGCGTACGGGTCACCGCCCGGTTCGTCCAGCTCGCGCTGCAGTCCGCCGGTGGGCGGCCGCGGGATGCGCGGCTCGCGCACGCCTCCGCCGCCTTCGCCCTCGCCGAAGTCGAACCACACGTACACCATCGAGTCCCGCGGCACCTCGGCGCCCGGCGCGGGGTACTGGCGTACGACGTAGTCGACCGCGGCCAGATGGAAGTCCGGCCGGTCGGGGGAGTTGATGAACAGGCCGCGGGACTGCGCCGCCTCGCGCGCGTCCATGGCCATCAAGCCGACGAGTCTCGGGACTCGCACTTCGGGTGTCTTGGGCGGTATGTGCACAGATGTCACCCCCAGCGGTACTGGCAGGGTAACCGCGTGGGGGCGCCGACCGGAAGCCTCAAGTCTCTTTCTGTAGCGGTCGGTTACCGTGAGTGGTCAGGCGGGCTCGCGGCCCGGCAGGTCCAGCCGGAAGCAGAGGGCCTCCTCCGGGAGGTGCGGGTGCGGGTAGGTGCGGGCCAGGCGCATGCCGAGGCGCTCGGTGACCGCGATGGAGCGCCGGTTGCCGGGCCGGACCATCGCCACGACGCTGTCCACGCCCGCCGCCCTGAGCCGTTCCAGCGTCATCTGCGCGGCCGCGGTCGCGTACCCCTTGCCCCAGTACGCCCGCCCGAGCCGCCAGCCGATCTCTATCTCGCCCGTCGGCCCCCACTCCCGCGGCCACGGCTGCGCGCCGGTGAAGCCCATGACGTCGCCGTCCTCGTTCACCATGGTCCACAGGCAGAAGCCGAGCTCCGCGTCGTGCCGGCGCTGGCGGGCGGTGAGCTCCTCGTAGACCGACAACTCCGCGGCCTTGCCGCCGTGGAACTCCATGACCTCGGGGTCGTCGAAGACCCGGTACCAGGCGACGGCGTCCTCGTCGGTGGGGACGCGCAGCCGTACGACGGGGAGAGCTCGGTTCACGGGGCAGCCCTTCAGCCGGGTGATCAGTTCCGCTGAATAGACTGCCGGTGTCCAGTGCCGGTCGGCACGCAGATTTCGAACTTGGGGAGATCCCGCCGTGACCGTCGTGACCGAGCCCCACTCCGACCCCTTTTCCGAGAACACCGCCGATGTGATCGTCGTCGGCGCGGGGCCGGCCGGCTCCACGACCGCGTACCACCTCGCCAAGGCCGGACTCGACGTGCTCCTGCTGGAGAAGACCGAGTTCCCCCGCGAGAAGGTGTGCGGCGACGGCCTCACCCCGCGCGCGGTCAAGCAGCTCGTGGCGATGGGCATCGACATCTCCGAGGAGGCCGGCTGGCTGCGCAACAAGGGGCTGCGCATCATCGGCGGCGGCGTCCGGCTCCAGCTGGACTGGCCGGATCTCGCCTCCTTCCCGGACTACGGACTCGTCCGCAAGCGCGACGACTTCGACGAGCAGCTCGCCCGCCAGGCCCAGAAGGCGGGGGCGCGGCTGTACGAGCGCTGCAACGTCGGCGCCCCGATCGTCGACGACCGCACCGGCCGCATCACCGGCGTGCACGCCAAACTGGGCGAGGACAAGCGCGAGGTCACCTTCCACGCGCCGCTCGTGGTGGCCGCCGACGGCAACTCCACCCGCCTGTCCCTGGCGATGGGCCTGCACCGCCGCGAGGACCGCCCCATGGGCGTGGCCGTGCGCACGTACTTCGAGTCGCCGCGCCACGACGACGACTACCTGGAGTCCTGGCTGGAGCTGTGGGACCGCCGCGGCCCCGGCGAGGACCGCCTGCTGCCCGGCTACGGCTGGATCTTCGGCATGGGCGACGGCACGTCCAACGTCGGCCTCGGCGTCCTGAACACCTCCGACTCCTTCAAGGAGCTCGACTGGCGCGAGGTGCTGAAGGCCTGGTGCGCCTCCATGCCCGAGGACTGGGGCTACACGCCGGAGAACATGACCGGCCCGATCCGCGGCGCCGCCCTCCCCATGGCCTTCAACCGCCAACCGCACTACACGCGCGGGCTGCTGCTGGTCGGCGACGCCGGCGGCCTGGTGAACCCCTTCAACGGCGAGGGCATCGCCTACGCCATGGAGTCCGGCCAGCTCGCCGCCGACGTCATCGTCCAGGCCCACGCCCGCCCGACCCCCGCGAGCCGCGAACTCGCCCTCCAGCGCTACCCGCGCGTCCTGAAGGACACCTACGGCGGCTACTACACGCTGGGCCGCGCCTTCGTGAAGCTCATCGGCAATCCGAAGATCATGAAGATCGCGGCCCAGCGCGGCCTGACGCACCCCCTGCTGATGAAGTTCACCCTCAAGCTGCTGGCCAACCTCACCGACCCGACCGGCGGCGACGCGATGGACCGCATCATCAACGGCCTGAGCAAGGTGGCGCCGAAGGCCTAGCTAGCCGTTCAGCGCCGCGACGTTGGCGGCCCGGCGGGCGAAGACCTCGTCGCGGCGGTCCGCCACCTGGCGCAGGGCGTCCTTGCGGTCGCGCTTGGAGAGCCGGTCCAGGTAGACGTGGCCGTTGACGTGGTCGGTCTCGTGGGCCAGGCAGCGCGCGAAGTACCCGGTGCCCTCGATGACGAGCGGCGCGCCGTCCTTGTCCAGCCCCCGCACCACGGCCCGGTCCGGCCGCGGTACGGCCATGACGGCACCGGGCACCGACAGGCACCCCTCGCCCTCGTCGAGCAGCCGGCGTCCGGCGGGGCCGAGCGGGTCGAGCACCGGGTTGACGACGTGTCCGACGTGCCGGACACCGTCGTCGTCCGGGCAGTCGTACACGAACAGCCGCAGATCGACGCCGACCTGGTTCGCCGCGAGCCCCGCTCCCTCGGCGACGTACATGGTCAGGAACATGTCGTCGATGAGCGCCGCCAGATCCGGCCCGAACTCGGTCACGTCCCGGCACGGCTTGTGCAGCACCTCCTCGCCGACCTCGGTGACGCGCCGCACCTTC
Source organism: Streptomyces sp. 7R007 (assembly GCF_054850255.1). Lineage (NCBI taxonomy): Bacteria > Bacillati > Actinomycetota > Actinomycetes > Kitasatosporales > Streptomycetaceae > Streptomyces > Streptomyces sp. 7R007. The sequence continues at coordinate 26,303 of NZ_JBTWMV010000040.1, forward strand.
CCGCGCCGTGCCTCGGGCGCGAGCGGCGGATAGGAGTCGACGGGCCTGCCTTGCACGAACACACTGGGCATGTGGGTGTCTCCTTGTGACGGTGAGGATGCTGCGGACGGCGGGACAACGGGGCTCCGGTCCACGGAGCCTCTCCCCGCCCTCCAGGAGACATGACAACAGAACACCCGCAACAGCCGCAGCAGAACACCGGCCACTCACACAGCCGCGCCGACGGTACGACGAAGGGCCGCTGCCCCCGAGCGGCTGCGGCCCTCCACGGTGTGCCGGGTGTCAGAGCACCCGCACCGCGCCGGTCGGCGGGTCGTAGGACAGCGGCTTCTCGACCACACCCGTCGAGGGGTTCTGCGCGCCGACGAACATGCCGTCGCCGACGTACACCCCCACGTGGTACGCGCTGCCCGCGCTGCCCCAGTACAGGATGTCGCCCGGCTGAAGGTTGCTCAGCGAGACCTGGGTGCCGGCCGTCGACTGGTCCTGGGAGACGCGCGGCAGGCTGATGCCGACCTGCTTGAAGGCGGTCTGCACCAGGCCCGAGCAGTCCCAGGAGTTGGGGCCGGTGCCGCCGGAGACGTAGGCGTCACCGATCTGCGCCTTCACGAAGGCGATGACCGCGGCGGCCGAACCGGTGGCCGTCGAGGAGCTCGTGGAGGCGGTGCTGGTCGTGGACGCGGCCAGCGTGGTCCGCTCGGCGCTGCGGGAGGCGGCCTGCTCGGCGGCGGCCTTGCGGGCGGCCTCCGCCTTCTTCCTGGCCTCCGCCTTCTTCTTGGCCTCCGCGAGGTCCGCCTTGGCCTGCTTGGCGGCCTTCGCGGCGGCCGCGTCACGCTCGGCCTGCAGCTGGTAGTTCGCGGCGGCCTGCTGGGTGGCCTCCGCGGACTGGGCGACCTGAGTGGACAGGTCGGCCGTCAGGGTGGGCAGTTGCAGGGTCTGCGTCGTCTCGGCGGCGCTCGCCGAGGCCGACGCGCCCGCCGCCGCCATGCTGAGGACGCCACCGGCCACTCCGGCACGCACCGCGAGGTTCGTCGTCGCGTTGCGGCGGGGCTTCCGGTGGCTGCGTATGTGAGCGGTGTGGGACATGAGAACAACCGGTATCAGGGGCTCCTCCATACCTTCAAGAAACGTGTGGTGCGCCACAGTTGCTCAATCGGAGCCCCAAATACCCTGCGCGTCACTCTTTATTGACGCCGTAACGGACATTGCGGGCGCGACCCAACGGGCCCGTGATCACGGTCTTTCGCCATTACGCCCGAATTGCCCCGCGCTTACCACTGGTTGAGGCACGTGGCCAAGCCCGCTTCTCAGGCGCCTCTCATGGATGTGGCGGAGGTCACGCAACGGTCACAGTGGCGGGTGCGTCTCGCGCGGGGATCACGGCCCGATTGCGCTCCGGTCACGACCGTGACCCGCTCGTGAACGCGTGCACGCGTCCACATCGCACCCCGCGCCTCCTCCTGATGTGTGAACGGCGGCCTCTATCAAGGGGCCGCGTCCAGCGCCAATTTGCATGCAAGGGAACTCTCTTGATATGGAGACGCCCCTCCGGACCTGCGCCGACGAGCGGAAATGTCACCTCTGGTGATCAGTCGGACGCTTCACGTACGAAGATCACCGCTCATCCGACTTCATGATCCTTCGTCAGGTGGTGGAGATCACAAAGCTTGTGCAATACCCCGTGTCGCAGATCACAGAGCCACGGGCATAAGATGCGAGGCAGTTGGGCTTGTGACCTGCTTCACATGTTCTCGATCTTCGCCGGGACGGGCGGGGTGAGAGGGGCGTGAGAGGCGGGTGTGAGTCCGGCCATCGCCAGCAGTCAGTGCCGACTGAGAGGAGCGAGGAGCGGTGAACGCGTATGCGCCCATCCTCGTACTGGGAGCCCTCGGGGCAGGCTTTGCGATCTTCTCCGTGGTCATGGCCACGCTGATCGGTCCGAAGCGGTACAACCGGGCCAAGCTCGAAGCCTACGAGTGCGGGATCGAGCCGACCCCCACGCCGGCCGGCGGCGGGCGCTTCCCCATCAAGTACTACCTGACGGCGATGCTCTTCATCGTCTTCGACATCGAGATCGTCTTCCTTTATCCCTGGGCCGTCACCTTCGACGCCCTGGGGATTTTCGGGCTCGTGGAGATGCTGCTCTTCGTGCTCACCGTCTTCGTCGCGTACGCGTACGTATGGCGGCGCGGCGGCCTGGAATGGGACTGAGGGGCCTTTAACGACATGGGACTCGAAGAAAAGCTGCCGAGCGGATTCCTGCTGACCACCGTCGAACAGGCCGCGGGCTGGGTGCGCAAGGCGTCCGTCTTCCCGGCCACCTTCGGCCTGGCCTGCTGCGCCATCGAGATGATGACCACCGGCGCCGGCCGCTACGACCTGGCCCGCTTCGGCATGGAGGTCTTCCGCGGATCTCCGCGCCAGGCCGACCTGATGATCGTCGCCGGTCGGGTCAGCCAGAAGATGGCGCCGGTGCTGCGGCAGGTCTACGACCAGATGCCGAACCCCAAGTGGGTCATCTCCATGGGGGTCTGCGCCTCCTCGGGCGGCATGTTCAACAACTACGCGATCGTCCAGGGCGTCGACCACATCGTCCCCGTCGACATCTACCTGCCCGGCTGCCCGCCGCGGCCGGAGATGCTGATGGACGCCATCCTCAAGCTCCACCACAAGATCCAGACCTCCAAGCTCGGCGTGAACGCCGAGGAGGCGGCCCGCGAGGCGGAGGAGGCGGCGCTCAAGGCCCTGCCCACGATCGAGATGAAGGGGCTGCTGCGGTGAGCGACGCGAACGGCACGGGCGGCGCGAACGGCTCCGCGAACGGGGTGAACGGCTCCGCGAACGGGGTGAACCCCGAGAAGGACCTCTCCGCCTCCAACCTCCCCGGCCAGCGCGGCCAGGGCGGTGAGGAGATCCGCGTCCAGCGCGGCATGTTCGGCGCCAACAACGGCGGCGACACCTCCGGCTACGGTGGCCTGGTCCGCTCGGTCCGACTCCCGGGACCGGCGGCCCGCCCCTACGGCGGCTGGTTCGACGAGGTCGCCGACGAGCTGGAGGGCGCCCTGGAGGAGCAGGGCCTGCTCCCCGACAACGCCATCGAGAAGACGGTCGTCGACCGCGGCGAACTCACCTTCCACATCGAGCGCGAACACCTGGTCCGCGTCGCCCGCACCCTGCGCGACGACCCGGCCCTGCGGTTCGAACTGTGCACCGGCGTCAGCGGCGTCCACTACCCGCACGACAAGGGCCGCGAGCTGCACGCCGTGTACCACCTGCGCTCGATCACCCACAACCGGCTGATCCGCCTCGAAGTCAGCGCCCCGGACAGCGACCCGACGATCCCCTCGCTGGTCTCGGTGTACCCGACGAACGACTGGCACGAGCGCGAGACCTACGACTTCTTCGGGATCGTCTTCGACGGTCACCCGGCCCTGACCCGGATCATGATGCCGGACGACTGGCAGGGCCATCCGCAGCGCAAGGACTATCCCCTCGGCGGCATCCCCGTCGAGTACAAGGGCGCCCAGATCCCGGCTCCGGACCAGCGGAGGTCGTACTCGTGAGCACTTCCCACGCTTCCCCCCGCGAGACCACCGAGGGCACCGTCTACACGGTCACCGGTGGCGACTGGGACGAGGTCGTGCAGTCCGCGGCCCGCGCCGACGACGAGCGCATCGTCGTCAACATGGGCCCCCAGCACCCCTCCACCCACGGCGTGCTCCGCCTGATCCTGGAGATCGAGGGCGAGACGGTCACCGAGGCCCGCTGCGGTATCGGCTACCTCCACACCGGCATCGAGAAGAACCTCGAGTTCCGCACCTGGACGCAGGGCACCACGTTCGTGACCCGCATGGACTACCTGACGTCCTTCTTCAACGAGACCGCCTACTGCCTCGCCGTCGAGAAACTCCTCGGCATCGAGGACCAGATCACCGAGCGAGCCAAGATCATCCGGGTGCTCCTGATGGAGCTGAACCGGCTCTCCTCGCACCTGGTGTGCATCGCCACCGGCGGCATGGAACTCGGCGCCACCACGATCATGATCTACGGATTCCGTGATCGTGAAATGATTCTCGACATCTACGAGCTCATCACGGGCCTGCGGATGAACCACGCGTACATCCGCCCCGGCGGACTCGCCCAGGACCTGCCGCCCGGCGCGGTGGACCAGATCCGCGAGTTCGTGAAGAAGATGAAGAAGAACCTCCCGGAGTACGACAAGCTCGCCACCGGGAACCCCATCTTCAAGGCCCGCATGCAGGACATCGGCTACCTCGACCTGGCCGGCTGCATGGCCCTCGGCGCGACGGGCCCGATCCTGCGCTCCACCGGCCTGCCGCACGACCTGCGCAAGGCCCAGCCCTACTGCGGCTACGAGACCTACGACTTCGACGTCCCGGTCGCCGACACCTGCGACGCCTACGGCCGGTTCCTGATCCGCCTGGAGGAGATGCACCAGTCGCTCAGGATCGTCGAGCAGTGCCTGGACCGGCTGCAGCCCGGCCCGGTCATGGTCGCCGACAAGAAGATCGCCTGGCCCGCCCAGCTCGCCCTGGGACCGGACGGCCTGGGCAACTCCCTCGACCACATCAAGAAGATCATGGGCACCTCCATGGAGGCCCTGATCCACCACTTCAAGCTGGTCACCGAGGGCTTCCGCGTCCCGCCGGGACAGGCGTACGCGGCCGTCGAGTCCCCCAAGGGCGAACTCGGGGTGCACGCCGTGTCCGACGGCGGCACCCGCCCCTTCCGGGTCCACTTCCGCGACCCGTCCTTCACCAACCTGCAGGCCATGGCGGCGATGTGCGAGGGCGGCCAGGTCGCCGACGTCATCGTCGCCGTCGCGTCCATCGACCCCGTGATGGGAGGCGTCGACCGGTGACCACCTCTTCTTCGGAGCGGGGCGTCAGCCTGGGCATGCCCGAACTGCCCGCGCCCGCCTACCCGGACGACGTCCGTGAGCGGCTGGAGCGGGACGCGCGCGAGATCATCGCCCGCTACCCCGACTCCCGCTCGGCCCTGCTGCCGCTGCTGCACCTCGTGCAGTCGGAGGAGGGCCATGTCACGCGCACCGGGATGCAGTTCTGCGCGGACGTGCTCGACCTGACCACGGCCGAGGTCACCGCCGTCGCCACCTTCTACACCATGTACCGGCGCAAGCCGTCCGGTGACTACCAGGTGGGCGTGTGCACCAACACGCTGTGCGCGGTGATGGGCGGCGACGCGATCTTCGAGGAGCTCCAGGAGCACCTCGGCGTCGGCAACGGCGAGACCACCGACGACGGCAAGGTCACCCTGGAGCACATCGAGTGCAACGCGGCCTGCGACTTCGCGCCGGTGGTGATGGTCAACTGGGAGTTCTTCGACAACCAGACCCCGGCCAGCGCCAAGCGCCTCGTCGACGACCTGCGCGCGGGACGCGCCGTCGAACCCACGCGCGGGGCGCGCCTGTGCACCTTCAAGGAGACCGCGCGGATCCTGGCCGGCTTCCCCGACGAGCGGCCCGGAGCCGTCGAGGAGAGCGGCAGCGCGGGACCGGCGTCGCTGGTGGGTCTCCGCCTGGCCAAGGGAGAGACCGCACCCGCGCGCGTGGTCCATCCGCGCGACGGCGGCCCCCACGAGGAGCCGCAGGACAGGGCAGTGCACGAGCCGTCGCCGACCGAGCATCTGAGCTCGCACGACGCGCCACAGGACACGTCGGCCTCCGACCCGGCCCACCCGGCCGGGCCCGCCGCCGAGGAGGGGGAGTGATGACCTTGGCAGCCGAGCTGAAAGACACCAGCCCCGAGAAGCTGCTCGCACCCGTGCTGTCGGCCTTCTGGGACGAGGACAGGTCCTGGACGCTGGACGTCTACCGAAGGCACGAAGGATACGAGGGGCTGCGCAAGGCACTCGCCATGTCGCCGGACGACGTCATCGCGTACGTCAAGGACTCCGGTCTGCGCGGCCGCGGCGGCGCGGGATTCCCGACGGGAATGAAATGGCAGTTCATTCCCCAAGGGGATGGAAAGCCGCACTATCTAGTTGTCAACGCCGACGAGTCGGAGCCCGGAACCTGCAAGGACATCCCGCTCCTCTTCGCGAACCCGCATAGCCTCATCGAGGGCATTGTCATCGCGTGTTACGCCATCAGGTCGTCGCATGCCTTCATCTATCTGCGTGGTGAAGTCGTCCCCGTGCTGCGGCGGTTGCACTCGGCCGTGAGCGAGGCCTACGCGGCCGGCTACCTCGGACAGAACATCCTCGGCAGCGGCCTCGATCTCCAGCTCACCGTGCACGCGGGCGCCGGTGCGTACATCTGCGGTGAGGAGACCGCACTGCTCGACTCGCTCGAAGGCCGCCGTGGTCAACCGCGGCTCCGTCCCCCTTTCCCTGCGGTCGCGGGCCTCTATGCGTGCCCGACTGTTGTGAACAACGTCGAGTCGATCGCGTCGGTTCCCGCAATCCTGAATCGGGGCAAGGAATGGTTCCGGTCGATGGGCAGCGAGAAGTCGCCGGGCTTCACGCTCTACTCGCTCAGCGGCCACGTCGCCAGCCCCGGCCAGTACGAGGCCCCGCTCGGCGTCACACTCCGCCAGCTGCTGGAGATGAGCGGCGGAATGCGACCGGGCCACCGACTGAAGTTCTGGACGCCGGGCGGCTCCTCGACGCCGATGTTCACCGACGAACACCTCGACGTCCCCCTCGACTACGAGGGCGTGGGCGCCGCCGGCTCCATGCTCGGCACCAAGGCCCTGCAGTGCTTCGACGAGACGACCTGCGTCGTGCGCGCCGTGACCCGCTGGACCGAGTTCTACGCCCACGAGTCCTGCGGCAAGTGCACGCCGTGCCGCGAAGGCACCTACTGGCTCGTGCAGTTGCTGCGTGACATCGAGGCCGGCAAGGGCACCATGTCCGACCTCGACAAGCTGAACGACATCGCCGACAACATCAACGGCAAGTCCTTCTGCGCCCTCGGCGACGGCGCCGCCTCGCCGATCTTCTCCTCGCTCAAGTACTTCCGCGAGGAGTACGAGCAGCACATCACCGGCCGGGGCTGCCCCTTCGACCCGGCGAAGTCCACGGCCTGGGCCGACCGCCCGGAGGTGAACGCATGACCGTGACCACCAGCGCTCCCGCGGGAGGGGGAGAGGCGGCGGTCCCGCCGGAAGATCTCGTGACGCTGACCATCGACGGCGCCGAGATCAGCGTGCCCAAGGGCACCCTGGTCATCCGGGCCGCCGAACAGCTCGGCATCGAGATCCCCCGCTTCTGCGACCACCCCCTCCTCGACCCGGCCGGCGCCTGCCGCCAGTGCATCGTCGAGGTCGAGGGCCAGCGCAAGCCGATGGCGTCCTGCACCATCACGTGCACCGACGGCATGGTCGTCAAGACCCAGCTCACCTCGCCGGTCGCCGACAAGGCCCAGCACGGTGTGATGGAGCTGCTCCTCATCAACCACCCGCTGGACTGCCCGGTCTGCGACAAGGGCGGTGAGTGCCCGCTGCAGAACCAGGCCATGTCGCACGGCCAGGCCGAGTCCCGCTTCGACGGAAAGAAGCGGACGTACGAGAAGCCCGTGCCGATCTCCACGCAGGTCCTGTTGGACCGCGAGCGGTGCGTGCTGTGCGCCCGCTGCACCCGCTTCTCCAACCAGATCGCCGGCGACCCGATGATCGAGCTGATCGAGCGGGGCGCCCTGCAGCAGGTCGGCACCGGCGAGGGCGACCCCTTCGAGTCGTACTTCTCCGGCAACACCATCCAGATCTGCCCGGTCGGCGCGCTCACCTCGGCGGCGTACCGGTTCCGCTCCCGCCCCTTCGACCTGGTCTCCTCGCCGAGCGTGTGCGAGCACTGCTCCGGCGGCTGCGCGACCCGTACCGACCACCGGCGCGGCAAGGTCATGCGGCGCCTGGCGGCCAACGACCCCGAGGTCAACGAGGAGTGGATCTGCGACAAGGGCCGCTTCGCGTTCCGCTACGCCCAGCAGCGCGACCGACTCACCACGCCGTTGGTGCGCAACGCCGAGGGCGACCTCGAACCGGCCTCCTGGCCGGAGGCGCTGCAGATCGCGGCGCAGGGACTGCTCGCCTCGCGCGGCCGCACCGGCGTCCTGACCGGCGGTCGCCTCACCGTCGAGGACGCCTACGCGTACAGCAAGTTCGCGCGCGTGGCGCTCGACACGAACGACATCGACTTCCGCGCGCGTGTGCACAGCACCGAGGAAGCCGACTTCCTGGCCGCGCGGATCGCCGGTCGCGGCCGTGACCTCGACGGTACGGGTGTCACGTACACCCTGCTGGAGAAGGCGCCCGCGGTCCTGCTGGTCGGGTTCGAGGCCGAGGAGGAGGCGCCCGGCGTCTTCCTCCGGCTGCGCAAGGCCTGGCGCAAGCACGGACAGAAGGTGTTCGCGCTGGCCACGCACGCGACCCGCGGACTGGAGAAGGCGGGCGGCACGCTGCTGCCGGCCGCTCCCGGCACCGAGACCGAGTGGCTGGACGCGCTCGCCGGCGGGGTCGGCCTGGAGGAGGACGGCGCGAAGGCCGCCGAGGCGCTGCGCGCCGAGGGCGCCGTCATCGTCGTCGGCGAGCGGCTGGCCGCCGTCGCGGGCGGGCTCACCGCCGCCGTACGGGCCGCCTCCGCCACCGGCGCCGCACTGGCGTGGATCCCGCGGCGGGCCGGGGAGCGCGGCGCCGTCGAGGCGGGCGCGCTGCCCTCGCTGCTGCCGGGCGGACGGCCGGCGACCGACCCACGCGCGCGTGAGGAGGTCGCCGCCGTCTGGGGGATCGCCGATCTCCCGCACCACTACGGCCGCGACACCAGCCAGATCATCGAGGCCGCCGTCAGCGGCGAACTGCAGGCCCTGGTCGTCGCGGGCGTCGAGATCGCCGACCTGCCCGACCCGGCACGCGCGCGTGAAGCGCTTCACGAGGCCGGGTTCGTGGTGTCGCTGGAGCTGCGGCCCAGCGAGGTCACCGAGCACGCCAGCGTGGTCCTGCCGGTCGCCGCGGTCGCCGAGAAGCCGGGCACCTTCCTCAACTGGGAGGGCCGGGTGCGGTTCTTCGACGCCGCGCTCAAGCCCGACCAGATGACCCGCCGCCTCGCGCCGACCGACGCGCGCGTGCTGCAGATGCTGGCCGACGCCATGGACGTCCACCTGGGGCTGCCCGATCTGCGCACCATCCGCGCGGAGATCGACCGGCTCGGCGCCTGGGACGGCCCGCGCGCCACCGAGCCGATGGAGAGCGGGGGCGTGCTGCCCCGGCCCGCCGCCGGGGAGGCCGTGCTCGCCGGTCACCGCCTCCTGCTCGACCAGGGCGTCCTCCAGGAGGGCGACGAGGCGCTCGCCGGCACCCGGCACGCCGCCCACGCGCGCCTGTCGGCCGCCACCGCGGCGGAGGCGGGCGTCAAGGACGGCGATCTCCTCGCCGTGACCGGTCCCGCCGGAGTCGTCGAACTCCCCTTGCGGATCACCGAGATGCCCGACCGGGTGGTCTGGCTCCCGCTGAACTCCGTCGGCGGGGGAGTCGCCTCCGACACCGGGGCGCTGCCCGGCGCCCTCGTCCGCATCGGCCCGGCGACGCTCGACGCCGAAGCCCCCGAGGAGGTGGAGGCATGAGCCCGTACCTCGCCGCTGAAGACCTCTCGATGTTCGGCCGCGACCCCTGGTGGCTGGTCGTCGTCAAGGCCGTCTTCTGCTTCGCGTTCCTGATGGTGACCGTGCTGTTCTCCATCGTCTGGGAGCGCAAGGTCGTCGCCTGGATGCAGCTGCGCATCGGCCCCAACCGGCACGGCCCCTGGGGCATGCTCCAGTCGCTCGCCGACGGCGTGAAGCTGATGCTCAAGGAAGACGTCATCGTCAAGCGCGCCGACAAGGTGGTGTACGTCCTCGCGCCGATCGTCGCGGCCATCCCGGCCTTCATGGCGATCGCCGTGATCCCCTTCGGCCCGGCCGGCAACGAGATCTCGATCTTCGGCCACCGCACCACGATGCAGCTCACCGACCTGCCGATCGCGATGCTCTACATCCTCGCGGTCGCCTCGGTCGGCATCTACGGCATCGTGCTGGCGGGTTGGAGTTCCGGATCCACCTATCCGCTGCTGGGCGGTCTGCGCTCCTGCGCGCAGATGATCTCCTACGAGATCGCGATGGGCGCCGCGTTCGCCTCCGTGTTCCTCTACTCCGGGTCGATGTCGACGTCGACGATCGTCGAGCAGCAGCACGACCGCTGGTACATCCTGCTGCTGCCGGTCTCGTTCATCCTCTACATCGTCACGATGGTCGGCGAGACCAACCGCGCCCCCTTCGACATGCCGGAATCCGAGGGTGACCTGGTCGGCGGCTTCAACACCGAGTACTCGTCGATCAAGTTCGCGATGTTCATGCTCGCCGAGTACGTCAACATGGTGACGGTCTCGGCCGTGTCGACCACGCTCTTCCTCGGCGGCTGGCGCGCCCCCTGGCCGATCAGCACCTTCTGGGAGGGCGCCAACCACGGCTGGTGGCCGCTGCTCTGGTTCGTGATCAAGGTCCAGCTGCTGCTGTTCTTCTTCATCTGGCTGCGCGGCACGCTTCCGCGGGTGCGCTACGACCAGCTGATGAAGCTCGGCTGGAAGGTCCTCATCCCCGTCTCCGTGGTCTGGCTGATGCTGGTCGCCACCGTGCGGGCGCTGAGGAACGAGAACTACGACTTCGCCGACATCGCGCTGTACATCGGCGGCGCGGTCCTCGCCCTGCTCCTGCTGTCCTTCGTCGCCGACATGTTCCGCGAGCGGGCGAAGGCGGCCGAGCGGCCCGCCGCGGAGCCGGCCGGGTTCGACCCGATGGCTGGCGGATTCCCGGTACCACCCCTGCCCGGGCAGGAGCTTCCGCCGGTGCCCAGGCGCCGTCCGCGCCGGGAGCGGGAGCTCATTGTCAGTGGTGGGTCGGATACTGCCAGTGACGGATCTTCGGATGGAAAGGAGGCGTCCGATGGCTGAGGAGCCCAAGGAGACCAAGCCCGGTTTCATGAACCCCGTCGCCGGCTTCGGCGTGACCTTCAAGGCCATGTTCAAGAAGCGGCTGACCGAGCAGTACCCGGAGCAGCAGAAGACCACCGCCCCCCGGTTCCACGGACGGCACCAGCTCAACCGCCATCCGGACGGCCTGGAGAAGTGCGTCGGCTGTGAACTGTGCGCCTGGGCCTGCCCCGCCGACGCCATCTACGTGGAGGGCGCCGACAACACGGACGAGGAGCGCTACTCGCCGGGTGAGCGCTACGGCCGCGTCTACCAGATCAACTACGCCCGCTGCATCCTGTGCGGTCTGTGCATCGAGGCGTGCCCCACGCGCGCGCTGACGATGACCAACGAGTTCGAGCTCGCCGACTCCAGCCGCGCCAACCTCATCTACACCAAGGAGCAGCTGCTCGCCGGTCTCGAAGAGGGCATGGTCGACACCCCGCACGCCATCTACCCCGGCACCGACGAGCAGGACTACTACCGGGGACTGGTCACCGAGGCCGCGCCCGGCACGGTGCGTCAGCCGGCCCTCTCCAAGGGCGAGGTCGTCCAGGAGGGCGACTCCACCTTCGGTGAGGGCGAGCCCGCCTCGGAGAAGGTGATCGGCCGATGAGCGCGCAGCAACTCGCCGCCTACTCCACCTCCACCGGAGAGGCCTTCCAGTTCTGGGTCCTCGGCACCGTCGCCGTGATCGGCGCCCTGTCCACCGTCTTCATGAAGAAGGCCGTGCACAGCGCGCTGTCGCTCGCCGGCACCATGATCATCCTGGCGGTGTTCTACCTCGCCAACGGCGCCTACTTCCTGGGCATCGTGCAGATCGTCGTCTACACCGGCGCGATCATGATGCTGTTCCTGTTCGTGGTGATGCTCGTCGGCGTGACGGCCGCGGACTCGCTGAAGGAGACCATCAAGGGCCAGCGCTGGCTGGCCCTTCTGTGCGGCCTCGGCTTCGGCGTCCTGCTGATCGCCGGGATCGGCAACGCCTCCCTCAAGGAGTTCAACGGCCTGGCCGAGGCGAACACGAACGGCAACGTGGAGGGCCTGGCCGCCCTCATCTTCACCAAGTACGTCTTCGCCTTCGAAATCACCGGCGCCCTGCTGATCACGGCCGCCGTCGGCGCCATGGTGCTCACCCACCGCGAGCGCACCGAGCGCGCCAAGACCCAGCGCGAACTGTCCGAACAGCGCGTACGCGAGGGCAGGTACGTGCCGCCGCTGCCGGCACCGGGTGTGTACGCCCGGCACAACGCGGTGGACATCGCGGGCCTGCTGCCCGACGGCACCCCGTCCGAGCTCACCGTCAGCAAGACGCTGCGCGAGCGCGGTCAGATCCGTGACGTGTCCGCCGAGGCGCTCAACGACCTCAAGGCGCTGGAGCAGCGCGCCGAGGAGCGCCTGGAGCGCACCGCGATCGAACCGGCCACCTTCAAGCGGGAGGAGGCGTCGAAGTGAACCCGGTCAACTACCTGTATCTCTCGGCCCTGTTGTTCACGATCGGCGCCACCGGCGTACTGATCAGGCGCAACGCGATCGTCGTGTTCATGTGCATCGAACTGATGCTGAACGCCTGCAACCTCGCGTTCGTCACCTTCTCCCGGATGCACGGCAACCTCGACGGCCAGATCATCGCCTTCTTCACGATGGTCGTCGCCGCCGCGGAGGTCGTGGTCGGGCTGGCGATCATCGTGTCCCTGTTCCGTTCCCGCCACTCGGCCTCGGTCGACGACGCCAGCCTGATGAAGCTCTGAGGGGTCGGAAGAATCGTGGAGAACCTGATTGCGCTGCTGGTGGCGGCGCCACTGCTCGGAGCGGCCGTCCTGCTGTGCGGCGGCCGGCGGCTCGATGCCGTCGGCCACTGGATCGGCGTGCTGATGTCGACCGCCTCCTTCGTGTTCGGTCTGATCCTCTTCGCCGACCTGCTCGGCAAGGGCGCCGAACACCGCACCCTGATGCAGCACCTGTTCAGCTGGGTGCCGGTGGAGGGCTTCCAGGCGGACGTCACCTTCCGCCTGGACCAGCTGTCGATGACGTTCGTCCTGCTGATCACCGGCGTCGGCTCGCTCATCCACCTGTACTCGGTCGGGTACATGGAGCACGACGAGCGCCGCCGTCGCTTCTTCGGCTACCTGAACCTGTTCCTCGCGGCGATGCTGCTGCTCGTCCTCGCCGACAACTACCTGCTGCTGTACGTCGGCTGGGAGGGCGTCGGTCTCGCGTCGTACCTCCTCATCGGCTTCTGGCAGCACAAGCCCAGCGCGGCGACCGCGGCGAAGAAGGCCTTCCTGGTCAACCGCGTCGGCGACATGGGCCTGTCCATCGCGATCATGCTGATGTTCACCACCTTCGGGACCTTCGCCTTCGGGCCGGTCCTCGGCCACGTGGGCGACACCAGCGAGGGCAAGCTCACCGCGATCGGCCTGATGCTGCTGCTCGCCGCCTGCGGCAAGTCCGCCCAGGTGCCGCTGCAGTCCTGGCTCGGCGACGCGATGGAGGGCCCGACCCCGGTCTCGGCCCTCATCCACGCCGCGACCATGGTGACCGCGGGCGTCTACCTGATCGTCCGCTCCGGGGCCATCTTCAACGCGGCGCCCGACGCGCAGACGGCGGTCACCGTGGTCGGCGCGGTCACGCTCCTGTTCGGTGCGATCGTCGGTTGCGCCAAGGACGACATCAAGAAGGCGCTGGCCGGCTCGACCATGTCGCAGATCGGCTACATGGTGCTGGCGGCGGGCCTCGGCCCCATCGGCTACGTCTTCGCGATCATGCACCTGGTGACGCACGGCTTCTTCAAGGCCGGGCTCTTCCTCGGCGCCGGTTCGGTCATGCACGGCATGAACGACGAGGTCGACATGCGCAAGTACGGCGGCCTCAGGAAGTACATGCCGGTCACCTTCGTCACCTTCGGCCTCGGCTACCTCGCCATCATCGGCTTCCCGGGCCTGTCCGGCTTCTTCTCCAAGGACAAGATCATCGAGGCGGCGTTCGCCAAGGGCGGCACCGAGGGCTGGATCCTCGGCACCTGCGCCCTGCTCGGCGCGGCCATCACCGCCTTCTACATGACGCGCGTGATGCTGATGACGTTCTTCGGAGAGGAGCGTTGGAAGAACCAACCCACTCGCTCCCCGGAGGCCCCGAGCGCGGAGCCCGCCGCCGAGCACCAGGGCGAGCACGCCGAGCCGCACCCGCACGAGTCCCCGAAGGTCATGACGATCCCCATGATCGTGCTGGCCGTCGGCTCGGTCTTCGGCGGTGGCTTCTTCAGCATCGGCGACCGCTTCCTGCACTGGCTGGAGCCGATCACCGGCCACAGCGAGGGCGACTCCCCGCTCAGCGCGACGGCGGTCACCGCCGGGACCATGGTCTGCCTGCTCATCGGCGTCGGCATCGCGTACGCCATGTACGGCCGCCGTCCCGTCCCGGCCGTCGCCCCGCGCGGCTCGCTGCTGACCCGGGCCGCCCGGCGGGACCTGCTGCAGGACGACTTCAACCACGTCGTCCTGGTCCGCGGCGGCGAGCACCTCACGCGCTCCCTGGTCTACGTCGACCACACCCTGGTCGACGGTGTCGTCAACGGCACGGCGGCCTCGGTCGGGGGCCTGTCCGGACGCATGCGCAGGCTGCAGAACGGCTTCGCACGCTCCTACGCGGTCTCGATGTTCGGCGGTGCGGCGGTCCTCGTCGCCGCGACCCTGCTGATGAGGGCGGTCTGATACCGATGTCCTTTCCTCTGCTGACAGCGACGGCGGCGCTCCCGGCGATCGGGGCGGTCGCCACGGCCGCCGTCCCGGCCGCCCAGCGCACCGCCGCCAAGTGGCTGGCTCTGCTCGTCTCGCTCGCCACGCTCGCGCTCGCGATCACCGTCCTGGTCCGCTTCGACCCGGACGGCGGCCGCTACCAGCTCACCGAGTCGCACGCCTGGATCAAGGACTTCGGAGTCCGCTACGAACTGGGCGTGGACGGCATCGCGGTGGCGCTGATCGCGCTGACCGCCCTGCTCATCCCGTTCATCATCCTCGCGGGCTGGCACGACGCCGACCCGCTGGAGACCGGAAGCCGCCGCTGGCGTCCCACACAGGGCTTCTTCGCCCTGATCCTGGCCGTCGAGGCGATGGTGATCATCTCCTTCGAGGCCACCGACGTCTTCCTCTTCTACATCTTCTTCGAAGCCATGCTGATCCCGATGTACTTCCTCATCGGCGGCTTCGGGGACCGTGCCCACGAGCACGGCGAGGAGGCGGCGTCCACGCAGCGGTCGTACGCGGCCGTGAAGTTCCTCCTCTACAACCTGGTCGGCGGCCTGATCATGCTGGCCGCGGTGATCGGCCTGTACGTGGTCGCCGGGAACTTCAGCCTCCAGGAGATCGCGCAGGCCCGCGCGAGCGGCTCGCTGCACATGGCGACCAGCACCGAACGCTGGCTGTTCCTCGGCTTCTTCTTCGCCTTCGCGGTGAAGGCGCCGCTGTGGCCGCTGCACACCTGGCTGCCCAACGCCATGCAGGAGTCCACCGCCCCGGTCGCCGTCCTCATCACGGCGGTCGTCGACAAGGTGGGCACCTTCGCGATGCTCCGCTTCTGCCTCCAGCTCTTCCCGGAGGCGTCGAAGTGGGCGACGCCCACGATCCTCGTGCTGGCGCTCATCAGCATCGTCTACGGGGCGCTGCTCGCGGTCGGCCAGCGGGACATCAAGCGCCTGGTGGCGTACGCGTCGATCTCGCACTTCGGCTTCATCATCATGGGCATCTTCGCGATGACCAGCCAGGGCCAGTCCGGCGCGACGCTCTACATGGTCAACCACGGGATCTCCACGGCCGCGTGGATGCTGCTGGCCGGCTTCCTCATCTCGCGGCGCGGCTCGCGGCTCATCGCCGACTACGGAGGCGTCCAGAAGGTCGCCCCGGTGCTCGCCGGCACGTTCCTGATCGGCACGCTGGCCACGCTCTCCCTGCCGGGTCTCGCGCCGTTCGTGAGCGAGTTCCTGGTCCTGGTCGGCACGTTCACGCGCTACCCGGCGATCGGCATCATCGGCACCTTCGGCATCGTGCTGGCCGCGCTGTACGCCCTCGTCCTCTACCAGCGGACGATGACGGGCCCGGTGAAGCCGGAGGTCTCCGCGATGCCCGACCTCAGGGTGCGCGAGCTCCTCGTGGTGGCCCCGCTGATCGTTCTGCTGATCTTCCTGGGCGTCTACCCGAAGCCCGTGACGGACATCGTCAACCCGGCGGTGAAGTCGACCTTGTCCGACGTACACAAGAAGGACCCCAAGCCCGACGTGGAGGCGGTGGCCAAGTGAGCGCAGCAGCCGTCCACAGCCTGTGGACAACCGCGGCCGACCCGATCTCCAAGATCGACGCGCCGAAGATCGAATACGCGCAGCTGTCGCCCACCCTGATCGTCGTGGGCGCGGCGATCGTCGGGGTGCTGGTCGAGGCGTTCGTCCCGCGCAAGTCCCGCTACTACGCCCAGGTGTTCGTGTCCGCCGTCGCGCTGGTCGCCGCCTTCGCCGCGGTCGTCGCGCTCGCGGCGGACGGGTACGGCACGACCAAGGCGCACATCGCGGCCATGGGCGCGATCGCCGTCGACGGACCCTCCCTGTTCCTGCAGGGCACGATCCTGCTGTCCGGTCTGGTCGGCCTGTTCACCTTCGCCGAGCGCCGGCTGGACCCGGAGGCGCACGGCAACAGGGTCGACTCCTTCGCCGCGCAGGCCGCCTCCGTGCCGGGCAGCGACAGCGAGAAGGCGGCCGTGAAGGCCGGGTTCACCACGACCGAGGTCTTCCCGCTCCTGCTGTTCGCGGTCGCCGGCATGCTGGTCTTCCCCTCGGCCAACGACCTGCTGACGCTGTTCGTGGCCCTGGAGGTCTTCTCCCTGCCGCTGTACCTGATGTGTGCCCTCGCCCGCCGCAAGCGGCTGATGTCGCAGGAGGCCGCGGTCAAGTACTTCCTGCTGGGCGCGTTCGCCTCCGCGTTCACGCTCTTCGGCATCGCACTGCTGTACGGCTACGCGGGCTCGGTGTCGTACGGGACGATCGCGCGGGTCGTCGACGGCTCCATCACCAACGTCAACCCGGCCCTCATCGACACCATGGGCAACGACGCGCTGCTGCTGATCGGCTCCGCGATGGTCGTCATGGGGCTGCTGTTCAAGGTGGGCGCCGTGCCGTTCCACATGTGGACGCCGGACGTCTACCAGGGCGCGCCGACCCCGGTGACCGGGTTCATGGCGGCGGCCACGAAGGTCGCGGCGTTCGGCGCGCTGCTGCGGCTGCTGTACGTGGTGCTGCCGGGGATGCGCTGGGACTGGCGGCCGGTCATGTGGGCCGTCGCGATCGTCACCATGCTGGGCGGCGCGATCATCGCGATCACGCAGACCGACATCAAGCGGCTGCTGGCGTACTCGTCCATCGCGCACGCCGGTTTCATCCTCGCGGGTGTCATCGCCACCACGCCGGACGGTGTCTCGTCCGTCCTGTTCTACCTGGGCGCGTACTCGTTCGTGACCATCGGCGCCTTCGCCGTCGTGACGCTGGTGCGCGACGCGGGCGGCGAGGCGACGCACCTGTCCAAGTGGGCCGGGCTCGGGCGCCGTTCGCCGCTGGTGGCGGCCGTGTTCGCGGTGTTCCTGCTGGCCTTCGCCGGTATCCCGCTGACCTCCGGCTTCGCCGGGAAGTTCGCGGTGTTCAAGGCGGCGGCGGACGGCGGGGCGGTGCCGCTGGTCGTGGTCGGTGTGATCTCGTCCGCGGTCGCCGCGTTCTTCTACATCCGCGTGATCGTGCTGATGTTCTTCAGCGAGCCGCGGCCGGAGGGCCCCACGGTCGCCGTGCCGTCGCCGCTGACGATGACGGCGATCGCCGTCGGCGTGGCGGTCACGCTGGTGCTGGGTGTGGCGCCGCAGTACTTCCTGGACCTGGCGAACCAGGCCGGGGTGTTCGTGCGCTGACCTGTGCCACCAGGCCGACGGGCCCCGGATCCCCTCGTGGGAGCCGGGGCCCGTCGCCGTCCGCGGACCGGAGGGCTCAGGAGGCGGCCGGGCACGTCACCTCCGGGTTCGCCGCCCCCAGCAGGCCCTGGGGGCTGGGGCGGTACAGCCAGGCGTCCAGGGTGTAGTAGCCGGAGAGCCGGTCCGTGCGGAAGGTCTGGCCGAACAGCGCCGGCGTGGCCTGGCCCGAGTTCGGGACGATCCACTCCACGCCGACGAGCTCACGCGCGTCGCTGCCCGCGTCGTCCTCGTCGTCGACCAGGCCGGCCGTCACGCCGTCCGGGTCCTGCTCCTCGTCCGCGTACAGCAGGGCCGCCGGTTTGGCCGGATCGAGTGAGCCGATGTTGCCCATGTTGACGTAGCGGTAGCCGACGCCGCCCTCGGCCGAGGCGGCGCAACCGCCGATGGGGACGTAGCCGCCGTCCTTGGCGAACGGCTCGTAGGCGTACTTCGCCGTCGCCGTGTAAGTGTCGGTCAGCTGCACCCAGTCCGACGGCGCGGGGTCGGAGGCGGCGCGGGCCGGCAGGGCGGTGAGGGAGAGCGACGTGGCCGCCGCCAGGGTGAGGGCGGCTGCGAGGGGCCGAGGGGACATGCCGGAGCTCCTTGGATCGGGGACGACGGGCCTCCCCGTCCCGCCCCAGCAGCATGTCCCGGCGGCCCTGACCGCGCCATGTGACGAGAGCCGGAAGGATGACGACACACAGTCACTGACGCGGGCCTGTGGATAACTCCGTCGCTGTCGGTGCGGGCCCCTATCGTGGAGGCAGTGGTCGAGGGACGACGTGCGGGGGACAGGGCTATGGGCGGGATGGGCGGGATCAGCGAGATGCCAGAGGTGACGGACAGCGAGGCGCTGGCCACGCTGCACCGGGTCTTCGGATACGAGGCCTTCCGCGGCGAACAGGAAGCGGTCATCGAGCATGTGGTGGCCGGCGGCGACGCCGTGGTCCTCATGCCGACCGGCGGCGGCAAGTCGCTGTGCTACCAGATCCCGGCCCTGGTCAGACCCGGCACGGGCGTGGTGGTCTCCCCGCTGATCGCGCTGATGCAGGACCAGGTGGACGCACTGCGCGCGCTCGGCGTCAACGCCGGGTTCATGAACTCCACGCAGGACTTCGACGAGCGGCGCGTGGTGGAGGCCGAGTTCCTCGCAGGAGAGCTGGACCTGCTCTACCTGGCGCCGGAGCGACTGCGTCTGGACTCCACGCTGGACCTGCTCTCCCGGGGCAAGATCGCGGTCTTCGCGATCGACGAGGCGCACTGCGTCTCCCAGTGGGGCCACGACTTCCGCCCCGACTACCTGGCCCTGTCCCTGCTGGGCGAGCGCTGGCCGGACGTCCCGCGGATCGCCCTGACGGCGACGGCCACGCGGGCCACGCACCAGGAGATCACGCAGCGGCTGAACATGCCGGAGGCCCGGCACTTCGTGGCCAGCTTCGACCGGCCCAACATCCAGTACCGCATCGTGCCCAAGGCCGACCCCAAGAAGCAGTTGCTGGCGTTCCTGCGCGAGGAGCACGCGGGCGACGCGGGCATCGTGTACTGCCTCTCGCGCAACTCGGTGGAGAAGACGGCCGAGTTCCTGTCGAAGAACGGCATCGAGGCGGTGCCCTACCACGCGGGCCTGGACGCGGGCACGCGCGCGGCGCACCAGTCCCGCTTCCTGCGGGAGGACGGCCTGGTCGTGGTCGCGACCATCGCCTTCGGTATGGGCATCGACAAGCCGGACGTCCGTTTCGTCGCCCATCTCGACCTGCCCAAGTCGGTCGAGGGGTACTACCAGGAGACGGGCCGCGCCGGACGCGACGGCCTGCCCTCCACGGCCTGGATGGCCTACGGCCTCAACGACGTCATACAGCAGCGCAAGCTGATCCAGTCCGGCGAGGGCGACGAGGCGTTCCGCCGCCGGGCCGCCGCCCACCTCGACTCGATGCTGGCGCTGTGCGAGACGGCCCAGTGCCGGCGCGGCCAGCTCCTCGCCTACTTCGGGCAGGACCCCGACCCGGCGGGCTGCGGCAACTGCGACACCTGCCTGGCCCCGCCGGAGACCTGGGACGGCACGATCGCCGCGCAGAAGGTGCTGTCGACGGTGGTGCGGCTGCAGCGGGAGCGGGGGCAGAAGTTCGGCGCCGTGCAGATCGTCGACATCCTGCTGGGGCGGCGCACGGCCAAGGTGATCCAGTTCGACCACGACCAGCTGTCCGTGTTCGGCATCGGCGAGGAGCTCTCCGAGGGGGAATGGCGGGGCGTCGTACGGCAGTTGCTGGCGCAGGGGCTGCTCGCGGTGGAGGGGGACTACGGCACGCTCGTGCTCACCGAGGCCAGCGGGGCGGTGCTGCGGCGCGAGCGGGAGGTGCCGTTGCGCAAGGAGCCGAAGAAGCCGGTGACCGCGCGGTCGGCGTCCGGGTCCGCCGGCCGGGGCGAGCGCAAGGCCAAGGCTGCGGCGGCCGAACTGCCGCAGGAGTTGCAGCCCGCCTTCGAGGCGCTGCGCGCCTGGCGCGCCGAACAGGCGAGGGAACAGGGCGTCCCGGCCTACGTCATCTTCCACGACGCCACACTCCGGGAGATCGCCACGGCCTGGCCCACGTCCATCGCCCAGCTCGGCGGCATCAGCGGGGTCGGCGAGAAGAAGCTGGCGACGTACGGGGAGGGCGTGCTGGCGGTCCTGGCGTCACTGGACGGCGCACCCGACACCGGCGCGGACACACACGCCTCCGCGGGAGCGGACGCGGACGCGGGCACGGGCACGGGGGCCGATGACGACTGGCCGGAGATGGAGGGGGACCCGGAGCCGGAGGACTGGACATAGGCACGGCGAGGGAGCACGGGCGCCGCCCTGGGGGCACCCAGCGCCTGGAGCCGCCTCCCACCGAACGCGAGCCAACACGACCGACCGCTCGACCCGCCCGCTCCTCGGCCCGCTCCCCCTTCGGCCCGCTCGCTCCTCGACGCGCTCGCCCCGCCGCCCAGCCGGCCCCCTCACCCTGCTCGGCTCCCGCCGCCCAGCCGACCTCCTCACCCCGCTAGGCTCCCGCCGCCCAGCCGACCTCCTCACCCCGCTAGGCTCCCGCCGCCGAGCCGGCCCCCTCACCCCGCTCGGCTTCCGCCGCCAAGCGTCAGGTCAGGGCCGTCAGCCCTGGGCCGAACACGATCAGCAGGGGGAGCAGCGGTACCAGTGCCGCCACCGTCGTCGTCAGGGCCCGGTGCCGGCGGCCCAGGCGGGGCGGCGGCTGCAGCAGGCGGTCGACCCGCTCGCCGAGCAGGCGGTGGCTGGAGGCGCAGGACAGCACCCCGCGGTGCTGGTTCAGCTCGATCAGGGCCAGCGCGGTGGTCAGGTGACCGCACCGGCGCGACGCCGTGTCGTCCGCGGCCAGCTCCACCAGCCGGTGCGTCTGGTCGCAGAAGTGGGTGAACAGCGGCACCCGGGGAAACCCGGTGGCCAGCGCGGTCGACAGGTGCAGCAGCCAGTCGTGGTGGGAGCGGGCGTGATCGCGCTCGTGGGTGAGGACCGCGTCGAGCTGGTGGTCGGTCAGGCGGTGCAGCGCCCCCGTCGTGACGACCAGCTGCGCCGGATGGCCCGGCATCCACCAGGCGTCGGGGTACTCGTCCTCCAGCACCAGCAGCGGCCCGCGGGCCATGTCCTCCAGGCCGGCCGGCAGCTCCGGCGCGCGCTCCCGCAGGTGCGCCCGGGCCACCCCGCGCCGCCGCCGCGTCTCGACCAGCTCGCGGGCCAGCATCGCCGTCGTCCAGGCGGCGCCGCAGGCCAGCAGCAGGGTGAGCGCGGCGGCCCAGGCGGGCGCGACGGACAGGTCGTACGCGGCGGTCACCGCCGGCGGCGCGGGCGCGAAGAGCTGGGCGCGCACCGTGCCGAACACGGCGGCCGCGCCCAGCGCCAGCGCCGTCAGGCAGCACAGCAGGACGGTGGCGACCAGGCACTGCCACACCCACAGCGCGACCACGGGCTCCCGCTCGGGCCAGGCGGCCCGCACCAGCGCACGCGGCACCGGCACGGCGGCGGTGAGGGCGACGACGCTCAGCAGGAGCAGGCAGACGGTCATGCCACGGGCTCCGGTTCCTTGATAGGAGGAAGAGGGGCGGTGGGGGCGGCGGTGCGCGAGGCGCGTGCCGCCCGCCGCCAGTATGACGGCGAGGGGCGGTCGGCGTCAGGAGTCCGACGCCGACCGAAGCTCACCCGGCGGCCGGACCGGGCACGATCCGCCCCGTGACCTCGCCGAGCCCGACCCGGACCCCGCCCGGACCGGGCGCCCACGCCGACAGCGTCACCACGTCCCCGTCCTCCAGGAACGCCCGCTTGCCGTCCGGGAGTTCCAGCGGATCGCGCCCGTTCCAGGTCAGCTCCAGCAGCGACCCGCGCTGGTCGGCCGCAGGCCCGCTCACCGTGCCCGACCCGTACAGGTCGCCGGTGCGCAGGCAGGCCCCGTTGACGGTCATGTGCGCCAGCTGCTGGGCCGCCGTCCAGTACATGGTGGAGAAGGGCGGCTCGGAGACGACGTGACCGTTGACCGCGACGGAGATGCGCAGGTCGTAGCCGCCCGGCTCGTCCCCGGGGGTCGTGTCGTCCAGGTACGGCAGCAGCGGGTGCGTGCGCTGCGGCGGCGCCACCCGCGCCTCCTCCAGCGCCTCCAGCGGGGTGATCCACGCCGCCACCGAGGTGGCGAAGGACTTGCCGAGGAACGGCCCGAGGGGGACGTACTCCCAGGCCTGGATGTCGCGTGCCGACCAGTCGTTGAGCAGGCACAGCCCGAAGACGTGCTCCCGGAAGTCGCCGAGTGCCACGGGGACACCCGGCCGCGACGGCGCGCCGACCACGAAGCCGACCTCCGCCTCGATGTCCAGGCGCACGGACGGCCCGAAGACGGGCGCCGCGTCGGTGGGGGCCTTGCGCTGCCCGGACGGCCGTACGACGTCCGTGCCGGAGACCACCACCGTGCCCGCGCGGCCGTGGTAGCCGATCGGCAGGTGCTTCCAGTTCGGGGTCAGCGAGTCGGCCGCGTCCGGGCGGAAGATCTGCCCGACGTTGCGGGCGTGGTTCTCGGAGGCGTAGAAGTCGACGTAGTCCGCCACCTCGAAGGGCAGGTGCAGGGTCACCGACGTCAGCGGGTGGAGGAACTCCTCGACGACCGCCTGGTGCGCCGGCACCGTCACCCACGCGGTGACCGCCCGCCGCACGTCCGACCAGGCGGTGCGGCCGGCCCCGAGCAGCGGGTTCAGCGTGGGCCGGGCGAGCAGGGCGGCGTACGGCGAACCGAGTGCGCGGGCCGCCGCGCCCGCGTCGAGGACGTGCTCGCCCAACCGGACGCCGACGGTCCGCTCGACCGCGCCGGGGACCGAGAAGACGCCGTACGGAAGGTTGTGCGGACCGAAGGGGTCGCCCTCGGGGAGATCGAAGGGGGGCATGGGTGCTGCCTCGCTCTCGTGCGTTCCGTGTCCAGTACCGATACGCGTACTGACCTGTGGCCGCGCCACACGTTACGGCTGAGTTGCCTGTCCTGGGCAGTGTCTAAAGAGTTTGCAATGTCCGAATTGGCCTTGTCGGAGCACCCAATTCCGGCTTAGCGTCCTTTGGGGGACACGGACGGGGTGGGTCCGGTCCGTAGGGGGGACACGTGGGGGGACCCGTGGCCAGGAGCACCGGCAGCGTGCCTTTCGAGGCGGACCGCGACGTGCCGGGCCTGATCGTCAAGTTCGGCGACTACCCGCTGCACCACGGCGGGGTCGGCGCGATCCGCAGCCTGGGCCGCCTCGGTGTGCCGATGTATGCAATCACGGAGGACCGTTACACGCCCGCCGCCGCTTCCCGCTACCTGCGGCGGGCCTTCGTCTGGCCGACCACCGGCACGGAGGACCCCGGCCACCTGGTGGAGGGACTGCGCCGCGTCGGCCACCGCATCGGCCGCCCCGCGGTCCTCGTCCCCACCGACGAGGAGGCCGCCGTGCTGATCGCCGAGCACCAGGACGAGCTGAAGGAGTTCTTCCTCTTCCCGCGCGTGGACCCGGACCTGCCGCGCCGCCTGGCGAGCAAGCAGGGACTGCACGAACTGTGCGTGGAGCACGGCATCCCCAGCCCCACGGCCGCCTTCCCGCGGTCGTACGACGACATCGTGGCCTTCAGCGAGAAGGCCCGCTTCCCGGTGGTGGCCAAGAACAGGGAGGCGTTCCTGCGGCGGAAGCGGCCCGCGGTCAACGGCACGACGAGGATCGCCACCCGTGAGGGACTGCTCGCCCTCGCCCGTGACTGGGGCGACCACCCCGGCGTGATCCTCCAGGAGTACCTGCCCAGGGAGGACGCCGAGGACTGGATCGTGCACGCCTACTTCGACCAGGACTCCACCCCGCTCGCCATGTTCACCGGGGTGAAGGTCCGCTCCTGGCCGCCGCACGCCGGCATGACGGCCAACGCGTACGTGGTCGACAACCCGGAACTCGCGGACCTCGCCGCTCGTTTCATCAAACAGATCGGCTTCACCGGCATCGTCGACCTCGACCTGCGCTTCGACCGGCGCGACGGACAGTACAAGCTCCTCGACTTCAACCCCCGCATGGGCGCCCAGTTCCGGCTCTTCGAGAACGAGTCGGGGGTGGACGTCGTCCGCGCCATGCACCTCGATCTGACCGGACGCCCCGTCCCGGAGGGGGAACAGCGGGCCGGCCACCGGTACATCGTGGAGAACATCGACCTGCCCGCCCTGCTCGCCTACCGCCGCAGCGGCTATACGACGCCGCACGCGCCGGCGCACGCGAGCGGGACGGAGCTGGCCTGGCTCGCGGGTGACGACCCGCTGCCGTTCCTCACGATGCTCGCGCGCTTCGTGCGGCCGGGCGCGAAGCACCTGTATCAGCTGTGGCGGACCAACCGCCGCGGCCGCACCACCAGTTCGCGCAAGGCGGCCGGCCTGACCGGCTGAGCCGGACAGACCGGCCGAGCTGGACCGACCAGCCGGGCCGGATCGACCAGCCGAGCGGGATCGGCCAGTTGCACGAGCCGGACAACACGAAGTGACGAAAGTGACGTCCTGGGGAGGGACTTCGTGATCCAACCGGTAGCAGTCATCGGAGCCGGGCCCTTCGGCCTGTCGACCGCGGCCCACCTGCGGGCCCGCGGTCTCCCGGTGCGCGTCTTCGGCGAGCCCATGGTCAGCTGGCGCGACCACATGCCCGTGGGGATGCTCCTGAAGTCGACACCGGCCGCCTCCAGCATCCACGCGCCGCAACGCGGCCACACCCTCGCCGACTACTGCGACGCGGCGGGCATCCCGCGCCTGGTGACCGACGAGGACATCATCCCGGTGGAGACCTTCATCGCCTACGGCGAGTGGTTCCAGCAGAAACTGGTGCCCGAGCTGGAGCGGGTGCGGGTGGTCTCCGTGGACCGGCGCACCGGCGGCGGTTTCGAACTGAAGCTGGACTCGGGGGAACTGTTCACCGCCCGCGCGGTGGTCGTGGCCACGGGCCTGTCCGGGCTCGCCCACCTGCCGCGGGAGCTGGCGGCCGCCGCGCCGGACGGCCCCACGCCCTCCGGCCCCGTCTCCCACAGCTCCCAGCACCACGACCTCACGCGCTTCTCCGGCAGGGAACTGCTCGTCGTCGGCGCCGGCCAGTCCGCGCTGGAGACGGCCGTGCTGGCGGCGGAGGCCGGCGCGCGGGTGCGGGTGGTCTCCCGCGGCCGCGGCAAGGTCGCCTTCGGCGCGCCGCCCTGGGACCAGCCGCGGCTGCGGCCCGAGTCGCCCTTCGGCCGCGCCTGGTCGCTGTGGGCGTTCAGCTACTACCCCCACCCCTACCGCTACCTTCCGGCCGAGGCGCGCCACTACCTGGTCCGCCGGGTCCTCGGACCGCTCGGCGCCTGGTGGCTCAGGGACCGCTTCGACGGCCATGTGCAGGTCAGCGAGGTCGAGCGGATCGTGCGGGCCGAGGCGTCCGACGGCGCCGCGAGCCTGACCGTGCGCACCCACGCCGGCCACACCGAGAAGCTGCCCGCCGACCACGTCATAGCGGCGACCGGTTACCGGGTGAACATCGCGGCGATGGACTTCCTCGGCCACGAACTGCGCACCCGCCTGGCCGTCAGCCGAGGCACTCCGCGGCTGGGCGCCGGCTACGTCTCCTCGGTGCCCGGCCTCTACTTCACCGGCCTGCCGGCGGCGTCCTCGTACGGCCCGGTCATGCGCTTCGTGTGCGGTACGGACTTCGCCTCCCCGCGGCTGGCGAAGCACCTCGCGGCGGCGCACGGCTGAGCCGGCGGCCCACGGTTGAGGCGGTCGGCGCCGGAGGGGTGCCAAGGGCCGGGGATGATACGGGAGTTGACCGTGCTACGGGGGTGAAACCGCGGTCGGCCGGTTCGAGATGAGTCGGTGGGGCGTCCTGTCCGTATTCTCTGATCATGGCCGCACCCACCGCATATGCACTCATCGCCACCGACCTGGACGGCACCCTGCTCCGGGGCGACGACACGCTCTCCGACCGCTCCCTGGCCGCGCTGGCGCGGGTGGCGGAGGCCGGCGCCCGGCACCTCGTCGTCACCGGGCGCCCGGCGCCGAGGGTGCGGCCGCTCCTGGACGACCTGGGCAGCGCCGGGCTCGCGGTGTGCGGGCAGGGCGCGCAGGTGTACGACGCCGGCGCGGACCGTCTGCTGTGGTCCGTCACCCTGGACCGGGAGCTGGCGGAGACCGCGCTCGGCAAGATCGAGGCGGAGGTGGGGCAGGTGTACGCGGCCGTCGACCAGGACGGGGTCGACGGCCTCACCCTCATCGAGCCCGGCTATCTCATGCCGCACCCCACCCTGCCCGCCGTGCGGGTCGGGCGGCGCGACGAGCTGTGGTGCGAGCCGATCAGCAAGGTGCTGCTGCGCCATCCGGACCTGTCCGACGACGAGTTGGCGGCCACGGCGCGCTCGGTGGTCGGCTCCCTGGCCACGGTCACCATGTCGGGGCCCGGGACCGTCGAACTCCAGCCGTGCGGCATCACGAAGGCGACCGGTCTCGCGCTGGCCGCCAAGTACCTCGGCTGCGGCCCGCACGAGACGGTCGCCTTCGGGGACATGCCCAACGACATCCCCATGTTCGACTGGGCCGCCTACGGCGTCGCCATGGCCAACGCCCACCCCGAACTCAAGGCGGTGGCCGACGAGATCACCCTGTCGAACGAGGACGACGGCATCGCGGTCGTCCTGGAGAGGGTGTTCTCTCTCGCGCCCAGCGCTCAGTAGGCGCCGTAGACGTTGTCGATCGAGCCGTAGACGTGGGCCGCGTAGTTGCAGGCGGCGGTGATGTTCGCGACCGGGTCGTAGGGGTCGTACGACGTCCCGGCCACGTGGTAGGCCGCGAAGGTCGGGTCGATCACCTGCAGCAGGCCCTTGGAGGGGGTGCCGGCGGCCGCGTTCGAGTCCCAGTTGTTGATGGCGTAGGGGTTGCCGGAGGACTCGCGGATGACGTTGCGGTAGATGCCGTCGTACGTGCCCGGGATGCCGTTCTGCGCCATGACCTGGAGGGAGGCGCGGATCCAGCCGTCGAGGGTGTTGGGGTAGCCGAGCGAGGTGGCGGTGACCACGCCGGAGGTGGCCGCGGAGGCGGTGGTCGCGCCGATGAGCGGGAGGGCGAGCACGGCGGCGCCGGTGCCGGCGACGGCGAGCTTGCGGGCGAGGCGGGACGTTCTGGTGCTGCGGTGGCGAGCGGTTGCAGGCATGGCGAAGTTCCTCTCCGGCGCCTGCGAGGTGAGCTGTCGGGTTCGGGCGGGAGATGCCCGGCCGCTCCGCCCTGCGGCGGCGCGGCTTCACCCCCAGCCGGTCCGGGACGTGCCCGGATCGGCGACTTACCTGGTTCCCCCGCTCCTGCCGTACGCGAGTGTCGTTCGTCGATGGTGAGCCGTGGGCGGCGGCAGGATTCGGCGTCCGCCCGGCACGGCGGGAACGTATGCGAGAGCACATGTCGGGAACAAGTGCAGGATTCACAGAACGACCCTGTTGACCTTGGTCTGGGGCGTATGGGGTGCTTGATCCTTTGCTGGAGCCAAGGGTCAACTGGGGTGTGGCGGAAGGGGGATCGGGGAAGGCGTCGCGCGGACCGGGCCGTGGGGCGGAGTGAGCCAACTCACGGGCCCCGGGCGGGTGTCGACGCCGACGGCAAATCGGGCAATCGGCTCAACTCGCAGATAACCGGCCGCTTGTGCGGACCCTCGCCTGCGGCGATGCCGCGAGTGGCAGTACTTCCGTCTCATGGGATCGATATGCATCCTTATCGGGTGATCAGCAACATACCGGTCGTGATCCGATACCGACCGTCCTGGACGGGCGGGCGGCATCGGTGATCGAAACGTGACCGGATACGCTGACTTGAGTGATGGCAGCGACCTATCGACAAACCGTGTAATCGCCAGTAGACACCAGCAGACAGGAGACCCCTCGTGACCGTCGTCGGGCCGTTCGGGCTGAGCGTGCGGGACCAGGCTCTGGAAGCCGATGTCCAGGCCGGATTGGCGGCTGTCGAGGAGGGACTGCTCGAAGCCACCAAGAGCGAGGTCCCCTTCATCACGGAGGCCGCCCAGCATCTGGTACGGGCGGGGGGCAAGCGCTTCCGGCCGCTGCTCGTGATGCTCGCGGCGCAGTTCGGGGACCCGTACGCGCCGGGCGTCGTGCCGTCGGCGGTGGTGGTGGAGCTGACCCACCTGGCGACGCTCTACCACGACGACGTCATGGACGAGGCGGCGGTGCGGCGCGGAGTCGACAGCGCGAACACCCGCTGGGGGAACTCGGTGGCGGTGCTGACCGGCGACTTCCTGTTCGCGCGTGCCTCGCAGATCCTCGCCGACCTCGGGCCGGAGGCGGTGCGCGTGCAGTCGCTGGCGTTCGAGCGGCTGGTGACCGGGCAGATCCTGGAGACGGCGGGGCCGCAGGACGGGCGGGACCCCGTCGAGCACTACCTCGACGTGCTCGGCGGCAAGACGGGGTCGCTGGTGGCGGTGTCGTGCCGGTTCGGGGCGATGATGTCGGGGGCCGACGAGACGGTCGTGGACGTGCTGACGCAGTACGGGGAGCGGCTGGGGGTGGCCTTCCAGCTCGCCGACGACGTGCTGGACATCGCGTCCGACTCGCACGAGTCGGGGAAGACGCCGGGGACGGATCTGCGCGAGGGGGTGCCGACGCTGCCGGTGCTGCGGCTGCGGGAGCGGGCCGAGCGGTTGGGGCTGGCGGAGGACATCGCGCTGTGCGAGCTGCTGGACTCCGACCTGAGTGACGACGCGCGGCACGCGGAGGCGCTCGCGGGGCTGCGGGCGCATCCCGCGTTGGAGCAGGCCCGGCGGGACACGGTGCGGTACGCGGAGGACGCGCGGGCCGCGTTGGCGCCGTTGCCGGAGTGCGATGCGAAGGTGGCGCTGATGGAGATGTGCGACGCGGTGGTGCACCGCGCGGGCTGAGACGCCCCCGTCGCCCCTGCCCGCCCCGGCGCAGGGTGTGACGTATGGCACATCTCTGGACTGAATCCAAACCAAGAACCATTCCGTATCCATGCACAGAAGCCGACGCAGGGGGCGTCGGCTGTGATACGGGGAGACAAGTTCATCATGGGTTTGAATGCGACGTTCCTGACCAGGCGCCGTAACAGCCTGCTCGTCACCGCTGCCGCGGTGGCCGCCGTCGGTGGGGTGGCCGGTGCCGTGATCCCCGCCTCCGCCGCCGGAGGCACCCGCACCGACCACGCGGCCCACACCGCCACCGCGGCCCACCAGACACTGCTCGCCGCCAGTCTCCGTGGCGCCAACGAGGTGCCCGTGGCAGGCGGCCCCGCCGTCGGGGACAAGGACGGCGCCGCGCTGGAGTTCGTCAGGGTCAAGGGCGACAAGGTCTCCGTCGCCGTCACCTGGCGCGGCACCGCACGGCCGACCATGCTCCACATCCACCAGGGCGCCAAGGGCACCAACGGCGGCGTCAAGATCGACTTCAGCGCCCTGCTCGGCAAGAGCGGCGGCAGCCACACCGTCACCGGCACCGTCAAGGTCGACGACCCGGCCCTGCTCGGCGCCCTCACCTCCGACCCCGGCTCCTTCTACGCCAACCTCCACACCGCCGAGTTCCCCGGCGGAGCCGTCCGCGGGCAGCTCCACAAGGTCACCGTCGCCGGCTTCGCCTTCCGTGGCGCCCTCGACAACTTCCAGGCCTCCGTCGTCAAGGGCAAGCAGATCTACGAGTGCAAGCCCACCGACGGCGGCGGATACGCCTTCGCCCAGCGTGACGTCAGCGCCCTGCTCGGCGCCGGCATCCGGCACTCCTTCGTCGCGCCCAACTCCGGTACGCCGCAGTGGATCGCGCCCGACGGAAGCGCCGTCACGGGCGCCGTCCTGTCCAAGACCCCGAACGGCGACGGCAACATCCCCGAACTCGACCTCAAGGCCACCCGCTCCGGCAAGCACCACGGCCTGCTCGCCCACACCACGGAGATCATGCGCCTGAACACCGTCGGCGGAGTCGCCCCGGCCGGCACCTGCACACCCGGCACGATCGTCGGCGTCCCGTACCGGGCGGACTACGTCTTCCTGCAGTACTGACACCCGGCGGCCCCGACAGAGGAGTTGGCGTCTCGGCACAACCAGGCGGTGCCTGCCCGCTCGACCCCTACGGGTCCGGGGAGGCACCGCCCTCCCGTGTCATACCCCAGGTGTACGTGGAGTTGGCTCCGCGGTCTGACGCTTCTTCCCGGCCGATTTGGTCAGATGGACACCACGGAAAACACCAATCCTCACCGATTCGGGTGAGAATGGCGGCTCGGGGTGAACACATGAATGGAGAAGCCGCCGCCGACGACGGAGGTAAGGCACACATGGCACCGTACGAATCCGACGACAGCACGATCACCGAGGACGCCGACGAACTGCGCGCCGGCCGGCGCAAGGCCGCGCGGTACGTCGTTCCGGTCGCGGTCGTGGGGGTGGCGGCGGCGACCATCGGGCTCGTCCCCGCGCTCGCCGACTCCGGTGACCCCGACCTGCCGAAGATCACCGCCCAGCAGCTCATCGAGAAGATCGCCAAGTCGGACGTCGAGCAGCTGTCCGGCACCGTGAAGGTCACCGCCGACCTCGGCCTGCCCGACCTCGGCGGCCTGGAGAGCAGCCTGACGTCCGGCGCGACCGGCTCCGGCGACGGCTCCTCCGCCGACCCGTCGGCCAAGCTCACCGAACTCGCCTCCGGCACCCACACCCTGCGCGTCGCCGCCGACGGCCCCGACAAGCAGAAGGTCTCCCTGCTGGAGAACGCGGCCGAGTACAGCCTCATCCACAACGGCAAGGACGTCTGGGGCTACGACAGCCGGTCCAACTCGGTCTACCACGCCACCGACGGCAGCGCATCGGCCGGCCGGAAGGACGACGACAAGACCCCGGTCACGCCGAAGGACTTCGCCGACGAGGCCCTCAAGTCCGTCGACGACACGACCTCCGTCACCGTCGACGGCACCGCGCAGGTCGCCGGCCGGGACGCGTACCGGCTGGTCGTCAAGCCGAAGCAGTCCGGTTCGACGGTCGGCCAGATCACCGTGGCCGTGGACGCCAGGACCGGTCTGCCGCTGAAGTTCACGCTCACCCCGGCGAGCGGCGGCGCGGCCGTCGTCGACGTCGGCTTCACCCAGGTCGGCTTCGCCCGGCCCGCCGCCTCCACCTTCGCCTTCACCCCGCCCAAGGGCGCGAAGGTCACCGAGGGCGACCAGGCCGACGGCGGCCTGAAGGGCGACAAGGGCAGGAAGTCCGACGAGAGCGGGAAGTCCGACGAGAGCGGGAAGTCCGGCGAGGACCTCGGCGCCGGTCTCGACGGTCTCAACGTCCTCGGCAAGGGCTGGAGCTCCATCGCCACCTTCGACACCGGCGGCCAGGGCATCCCGTCCGGCTCCGAGGTCGGCGGCGACTTCGGCGGCTTCCTGGACTCGCTGGGCGACAAGGTCTCCGGCTCGTTCGGCTCGGGCACGGTCTTCAAGACCCGCCTGATCAACGCCCTGATCACCGACGACGGCAAGGTCTACGTCGGCGCGGTCACCAAGGACGCCCTCGTGAAGGCCGCGAACGAGGGGAAGTAATCGGGGGAAGTAAAACGGGGAAAGCAGCCACCGTACGTGCACGAATCGAGGGAGCCGATGGAGGAACCGTCCGCCACGGAACCGCAACCGCAATCGGAAGCGGAGGCGGGCGGGACCGCCGACGCGGCTGACGGCGTCATCGCCACCCACGCGCTCACCAAGCGCTACCGCGGCGGACAACTCGCCGTCGACGGCCTCGACCTGACCGTCCCGGCGGGCAGCGTCTTCGGCTTCCTCGGTCCGAACGGCTCCGGCAAGACCACCACCATCCGCATGCTGATGGGCCTGATCGAGCCGACCTCCGGCTCGGCGCGCGTCCTGGGCCGCCCCATGCCGCGCGCCGCCCGCGCCGTACTCCCGCACGTCGGCGCCCTCATCGAGGGCCCGGCCCTCTACGGCTTCCTCTCCGGCCACGACAACCTCGTCCGGTACGACGCCGCCGACCCGACCGCCGACCCCCGCACCCGGCGCGCCCGCGTCGCGGCGGCGCTGGACCGGGTGGGGCTCACGGCGGCGGCCGGCAAGAAGGCCAAGGCGTACTCGCTCGGCATGAAGCAGCGCCTGGGCCTCGCGGCCGCCCTCCTCCAGCCGCGCCGGCTGCTGGTGCTGGACGAGCCGACCAACGGCCTCGACCCGCAGGGCATGCGCGAAATCCGTTCGCTCATCCGGGAACTGGCGTCCGACGGCACGACGGTCTTCCTCTCCTCCCACCTCCTCGACGAGATCGAGCAGGTCTGCACCCACGCGGCCGTCATGGCCCAGGGCCGTCTGATCACCCAGGGCGCGGTGGCGGACCTGGCGGCGGGCATGCGGGGGCGGCTGGTCGTCACCACGCCGGACACGGCGGACGCGGCGCGAGTGCTGAAGGAGCAGGGCGCCGGCGATGTCGTCGTAGCGGAGGACCGGGTGACCGCCGAGCCCCCCGACCGTGAACTGGCGGAGCTGAACGCCGCGTTGGTGACGGCGGGCGTCCGGGTCCGCGGCTTCGGAGTGGAACGGGCCTCCCTGGAGGACGCGTTCGTGGCGCTGACGGGGGAGGGCTTCGATGTCGCAGGCTGAACCGAAGGCGCTCCCGGCCGCCGCGAGCCGCCGTACGACCTTCCGCGCCACCCTCCTCCGCAACGAACTGCACACCACCTTCCGCCGCTGGCGCACCCTCGCCCTCCTCGGCGTGCTCGCGGCGGTCCCGGTCCTCGTCGGTATCGCGGTGAAGATCGAGACCAGCGACGGCTCCTCGGTGGGCCCCGGCCGCGGCGGCGAGGGCCCGGCCTTCATCTCGCAGATCACCAACAACGGCCTGTTCCTGGTCTTCACCGCTCTCGCCGCCACCCTGCCGTTCTTCCTGCCGATGGCGATCGGCGTCATCGCGGGCGACGCGATCGCCGGGGAGGCGAACGCGGGCACCCTGCGCTACCTCCTGGTCGCCCCCGCCGGCCGCACCCGCCTGCTGCTCACCAAGTACGCGACGGTGCTGGCCTTCTGCCTGGTGGCCACCCTCGTCGTCGCGGTCTCGGCGCTCACGGTCGGCGCGATCCTCTTCCCGCTCGGCGACCTCACGACCATCTCCGGCACGCAGATCACCTTCGCCGACGGCCTGGGCAGAGCCCTGCTGATCGCCCTCGTCGTCGCCGCGTCCCTGACCGGGCTGGCGGCCCTCGGCCTGTTCGTCTCGACGCTCACCAACAGCGGCATCGCGGCGATGGCGACCACCGTGGGCCTGCTGATCACGGTCCAGATCCTCGACCAGATCCCCCAGCTCCACGCGCTGCGGCCGTACTTCTTCTCCCACTACTGGCTGTCCTTCGCCGACCTGATGCGCGACCCGGTCTACTGGGACGACCTGGTCAAGAACCTCGGCCTCCAGGCCCTGTACGTGGCGGTGTTCGGCTCGGCGGCGTGGGCACGCTTGACGACGAAGGACATCACGGCCTAGGCACTACGCGGCCTCGTCCCGCTCCTCGTAGGGGAAGCGCGCGAGCGGAGCCTCCCGCGTGAAGAAGGTCTTGGCGCGGGTCAGCGCCTCGGTGTCCTTGAGTACGTCACCGGGCTTGCTGCCGTTGCCGAGCAGCACCCCGCCGAAGCGCATCCCCATGTACGCGGCGGAGTTGCGCAGGGTGCCGACCAGCGGATCGGCGACGACGAACTCCTCGTGCGCCAGCGCGGTGACGCCCCACAGGGTGCGGCCCGCCATCCTCGCCTTGAAGTCGACGCCGGGCGTGCGCAGCCACCCGGACCAGTGGTCCAGGTAGCGCTTGGTCTGGGCGGAGACCGAGTACCAGTACAGCGGCGAGACGATCACGACGTCCGTGGCCGCGAGGGTGGCGCCGAGCAGCAGTGCCGCGCTGCCCTCCGTCGGACGGGAGTGATCGCTGTCGTGCCGCAGGTCGGCGAAGTCGGGCAGCGGATGCTCGGCCAGGCCGATCCACTCCTGCTCGACGCTCGCGGGCAACTGCTCGGCAGCGCGCCGGGCCAGCGTCTCGCTGTTGCCCTCGCTGCGGCTGCTGCCCAGCACGAACAGAAAGCGACGGCTCATGAGATCCCCCAGGGTGACAGACACGGGTGACAGACACGGAATGACAGGCGTACGACAATAACAAGCATCTGCATTATATGTATACGCAAGTAATGGTGCCACCCCTAAGGCGAGCGCTAGGAATGCCGCCCCGTGAGACGCGCCAGCGTCGCGGTCTCGCGTGGCGCGGGCCCGTCGAACTCGCCCAGCCGCCACGCGGGGACCCACGGCACGCGGTACACGTCGACCAGCGACTCGATCGCGCGCACCTCGCGTTCGAGGGGCCGGGGCAGGCGCCCGGGCGCGTCCGCGACCAGCACCACCCCGTCGAGGTCGAGACCGGGCGGCGCCTGGCCGCGCCGGAAGACGTCCAGGGTGCGGGCGACGGCCGCGAGACCGGACGCGTGCGTGCGGGCGACCAGCAGGACGCACGGGGGATCGTCGGGGCCGGGCCAGGCGCGCCCGCAGTCGTGACCGCCGTAGACCGCGGCGAGGGTGGTGACGCCGGCGCCGCCGTGTGTGCCGACCCAGGAGTAGCGCCGGGCGGTGGCGGCGTGCGGGGTCGCCGGCGGGGCCGTCTCCGGTACGGCGACGGGCCCGCGGATCCAGATCTCCGGTCCCTGCTGCACGTCGGTCCGCATGCCCGCTCTCCTCCCTCGGCACGCCCTCCGGTCCTGGGACGAGTCTGTGACCTCACGGTGACGTGAGAACCGGGAGCGACCGGAGAGACTCAACAGTACGTGTACGACCGGATCTTGATGCCGGGAAGCGGGAACGCGACGGCCGAAGGGGGCACGATGGAACCCGAACGCGCCGTCCGAGTGAGGGAAGCGATGTCTCGACTCAGCCGCGAGAAGAAGCGGGAACAGAAACGGGCCGCGCAGTCGGCGGTCCCCCTCGTGGCCGCGCCGATCGACGTCCGCGTCCCCGGCACGGGCCCCGCCTCCGTGGGCGGCGTCCCGGTGACGGCGCCCGCCGGCGAGGAGATCCACCAGACCGTACTGAACCACCTCCACCGCATCGCCCTCGCCACCGGTCATCCCGTCCACGCCACGATCCAGGACGACCGCATCGGGTACGTCGTCCACGTGGAGGTGGGCACGGACGGCTCCAGCGGGTTCACGGGGGAGCCGGTGCGGATGGCGGAGACGGGGGAGGGGGAGGGGAGCGCGGCGGGGACTCCGGGGGGCAGGCCGGGAAGCGGGCCGGGGAACACACGGGGGAACGCGCCGGGCCTGCCACAGCCGCCGTCCACGACGGCCGCGGCAGCCCCCGTGTCCGCAACGCCGACGACCCCAGGCCCTCCAGCCCAGCCGACACCTCCGGTCCCGACAGCCCAGCCGACGCCTCCCGCCCCTGCAGTCCAGCCGACGCCTCCCGCCCCTCCAGCCCAGCCGACGCCTCCCGTCTGGCCGCAGGCCGGGATGCCGACGCCCACGACGGACCGGCAGCCGCAGGCGCAGTCGCAGCCGTCGACGCCGGCATCCGCCGTAGATCCCCAACCGCGTTCCGAGACGCCCGCATCCCCCGAAGCCGATCCCGACATCCACCCCCACTCCCACCCTCACTCCCGCCCCCAAGAACCCCGCAGCCACGACAAACCGACCCACCTCCTCCGCCGGCCCGCGGACGTCGTGCGGGACAGCGCGCCGACCTTTCCCTTCCGGGCCGTGTCCGAGCCGCGGCCGCTCGGGGAGGGCTCGCCGACCTTCCCGCTGCGGGCCGTGCCGGAGGCGCCGGTGCCCGGGACGGTCGTACCGCCGACGGGGGAGTTCGGGCCGCCCCCGCCGATGGACGCCGTACCGCCGCGTTCCACGCCCGAAGCCGGTCCGAAGGAGCCGGACGCCGACTGGGTGGGCGACCCCGACGCCAGGTCCACGCCCACGCCCGCCCGCGGGTTCGACGCCGTGGCCGAGGCGGTGCTCGGCGACGAACCCCCGGCCGCCACGGTCCTCGCGCAGCCGATGGCGCGGATCAACGAGGCGGTCAAGGAGGGCCGTATAGACGCCGCGGCGGCGCTCGCGGAGCAGACCGTCCAGGAGTCGTCCGCGACCCTCGGCCCCGAACACCCCGAGGTCCTGCGCCTGCGCGAACTCACCGCGTACATCGCGTACCTGGCCGGTGACCCGGTCCGCGCCTTCCGGCTCTCGCTGGACCTGGTCCGGATCCACCGCCGCCACCGCGACGCCGAAGCGGCCTACGGCAGCGTGCAGAGCGCGGCAGCGGCCTGGCGTGCGGTACGGGACCCGCGGGAGGGGCTGGACCTGGGCCGTGACCTGATCGGCGAGTGGGCGGGGCTCAGCGCCGAGGACGGTCCCGCGGCCGAGGACGTCGAGCAACTGGAGTCGGCTCGCGCCCGCATGGCGCGCCTCACCGCCCGCGCCGAGCGCTCAGCGCCCTGAACCACGCCGGCCCCCTGAACCACGCCGGCCCCTCGAACCACGACCGCCCCTAAACCAACGCCCGCGCGCCCTCACTGCACGCAGAACTCGTTGCCCTCCGGGTCCGCCATGACCACCCACTGGCCGGCGGGCTCGCTCACCCGGCGCAGCACCCGTGCGCCCAGCGCCTCCAGCCGCTCCACCTCCGCGTCCCGCCGGCCCTCGCCGGGGTGCAGGTCGAGGTGGAGCCGGTTCTTGCCGGTCTTCGCCTCGGGCACCCGCTGGAACAGCAGCCGCCGCCCCAGGCCGGTCCCGCGCTCCTTGTCGTACGGGTCGTCGGGATGCCGTACGGCGATGAGGTCCCGGAAGGCCGGGCGGCCGTGGAAGTCGACGGCGGCCTCGGCCGGCAGCGCCCCGAGTTCCAGCAGCCGCCGGACGAAGGCGCCGTTGTCCTCGACCTCGTACCCGAGAGCGGCGGCCCAGAAGTCGGCCTGTGCGTGCGGGTCGGCGGCGTCGACGACGAGTTTCCAGTGGACGGGGGTGGGGGTAGGGGCGGGGCCGGGGCCGGGTGCGGATGGCTGTGTCATGGGCCCACTATCCGCTGCGGGCCGCCGACAGCGCCGACCTTCGGCTCTTCCGGTGATCAGGCGTCCACCGCGTCCACCGAGGCAGCCGGTGCCCCCTCGGCCCGCGACAGCTCGGCCCTCTGGCGGCCCAGCCGGCGCGCGGCGCGCCACGCGTCGAAGGTCAGCAGGCACAGCGCCAGCCACACCAGCGCGAACCCGGCCCACCGCTCGGCCGGCATCGACTCGTGGAAGTACCAGACCCCGAGCAGGAACTGGAACACCGGCGCCAGATACTGCAGCAGCCCCAGCGTGGACAGCGGCACCCGTATCGCCGCCGCCCCGAAGCAGACGAGCGGCAGCGCGGTGACGACGCCGGTCGAGGCGAGCAGCGCCGCGTGTCCGGCGCCCTCGCTCGCGAACGTCGACTCGCCCCGCGAGGACAGCCACAGCAGATACCCGAGCGCGGGCAGGAACTGGATGGCGGTCTCCGCGGCGAGCGACTCCACCCCGCCCAGGTTGACCTTCTTCTTCACCAGCCCGTACGTGGCGAAGGAGAACGCCAGACAGAGCGAGATCCACGGCGGCCGCCCGTACCCGACCGTGAGTACGACGACGGCCGCGGCGCCGACCGCGACGGCCGTCCACTGCACGGGCCGCAGCCGCTCCTTCAGCAGCAGGACGCCCATGGCGATGGTGACGAGGGGGTTGATGAAGTACCCGAGCGAGGCCTCCACCACGTGCCCGCTGTTCACGGCCCAGATGTAGACGCCCCAGTTGACGGTGATGACGGCCGCGGCCACCACGAGGAGCGCGAGCCGGCGCGGCCGGCGCAGCAGCTCGCCGACCCAGGCCCAGCGCCGCACGACGACGAGCGCGAGGGCCACGAAGGCGAGGGACCAGACCATCCGGTGGGCGAGGATCTCGACCGCCCCGGCGGGCTTGAGGTGCGGCCAGAACAGGGGGACCAGCCCCCACATGCCGTACGCCGCGAAGCCGTTCAGCAGACCTATCCGCCGCTCGCCCTTCGACTCCCCGGTCACGGCCGCTCCCTCTTGCTCTCGCACGCTCTCACGTTCGGTCCACCCGGACGAAGGTAACGCCGAAGGCCCCCGCCTGTCATGCCCGTATCGGCATACGGTCATGACAGGCGGGGGTGGAGTCTCAAAGGCTGGGCTCAGCCCCTGGGCAGAGGGGCCGAGGGGCCGAGCCCAGGGCGGGGCTCAGTTCTTCAGCGCGGCGGCGATCGCGTCGGCCATCGGCGTGGTCGGGCGGCCGATCAGGCGGGAGAGGTCGCCGCTGTCGACGACCAGCTCGCCCTTCGCGATGGAGGCGTCGACGCCGGCGAGGATCGCGGCGACCGGCTCGGGGAGCCCGGCGCCCGTGAGGATGCCGGTGAGCGCCTCGACGGAGACCGCGTTGACGCCGATCTCCCGGCCGCTCTGGCGGCTCAGTTCGGCCGCGTACTCGGCGAAGCTCCACGCCTGGTCGCCGCCGAGTTCGTACGTCTTGTTCTCGTGCCCCTCGCCGGTCAGCACCGCCACCGCGGCGGCGGCGTAGTCGGCACGGGAGGCGGAGGAGACACGGCCGTCGCCCGCGGCGTGGGTGACGGCGTTGTACTCGAAGACCGGGCCGAGGTTCTCGGTGTAGTTCTCGTGGTACCAGCCGTTGCGCAGCAGCACGTACGGCAGCCCGGAGGCCAGCAGCGCTTTCTCCGTGCCGCGGTGGTCGTCGGCGAGGGCGGCGGTGAGGGTGCCGGGGGCACTGGTGTAGGCGAGGAGGGCGACGCCGGCGGCCTGGGCGGCGTCGATGACGGCGCGGTGCTGGGCGACGCGGTCGTTGCCTACCTCGCTGCCGGAGATGAGGAGCACCTTGTCGCCGGCGGAGAAGACGCCGTCGAGGGTCTCGGGGGCGTTGTAGTCGGCGACGGCGAGCCGTACGCCGCGGGCGGCGAGGTCGGCGGCCTTGGCCTCGTCGCGCACGACGGCGGTGACCTGTCCGGCCGGGACCTTCTCCAGCAGCTGCTCCACGACGTGACGGCCGAGGTGTCCGGTGGCTCCGGTGACGACGATGCTCATGATGTGCGCTCTCCTGATGGGGGACGGGCTCCTTCTGTTCACTAACCCTAGGTCAGGCGCTAACTCTGCGAAAGTACCCACTTTGAAGTAAGGTACTGGCATGGCCGTAAGCAAGCAGGCAGTGCCCTCCAGGTACGACACCGGCGAGGCGATGTGCCCCTACCGTCTCGTCCTGGAACACGTCACCAGCCGCTGGGGCGTCCTGGTCCTGATCGAACTCCTCGACCGCCCCCACCGCTTCAGCGAACTGCGCCGGGCGATCGGCCGCGTCAGCGAGAAGATGCTCACGCAGACCTTGCAGACCCTGGAACGCGACGGCCTGGTCCACCGCGACGCGAAACCGGTGATCCCGCCAAGGGTCGACTACTCCCTGACGGACCTGGGCCGAGAGGCGGCGGAACAGGTGCGGGGGCTGGCGATGTGGACACAGGAGCGGATGGGGGCGGTGCTGGAGGCGCGGGAGCGGTACGACGAGCGCCGAAGGCAGGGCTGAGCCGGGAGGACGGCTCGGGGGCGGGCACACGACGGGCGCTCGTCGGGCACACGGGAGTCAGGGCACCGGCAGCCGGGCGCACCACGTCCCTCCATGCGCCCCCTCTCCGCCTCCCATGCCGCCTGACGGCACCGGGCACGCTGGAAGCGACCGTGCACGGTCAACCGGATCCAGGGGGATTCCTCGACATGGTCTTACGGCGGAACACGGCTGCGCGAAGTATCGGTTCTGCGGTCATGGCGGGGCTGGGGCTGGCGTGGGCGTCCTTCGCCTGGGGAGCCCGTCGCCGACGCCAGGAGCAACTGCTCGCGGAGCTGCTGAAACAGCTCGCGCTGATGACGGAGGAGATCCACCGGGCGAACCTGATCCAGTACTTCCGCCTCAACGGGGACCAGCTGGACCGCGCCAGCGACGACGCCGCACTGGCCGACGCGTCGAGCACACTGGAGGGCCTCTCCCAGGAAAGACGGCGCCAGCTGATGTACGCCAACCGCCAGTACGCCTCGCTGGGCCTGGCCTACCGCGTGGGCGTGATCGACTGGGACCAGCTCCTGGGACATCTCAGAGTGCTGTGTCGCAACTCCGTGTTCGCCGAATACTGGGACCGGACGGTCGAGCACCGGATGAGTCTGCCCGCGGACTCCACCGAGGGACGGATCGGGGCGGCCGTCGACGTGATCATGGAGGAGCTGGCCGACGACCCGGACCAGTGGTGGGTGGTCGGCTCCGGTTCCGTTCCCGAGCCCCCCGCGCGCGAGTGAGCCGTCCCGTGCCTCTGTGCCGCCCGCCTGGGCGAGTGTGAGCCTCGCGATCTCGGGTCAGACATAGGACGTCACTGTGGACGCTGGGGTGGGGCTTTCGCACGTGTCGCCACCCCGCACGAGCGGGGCCCCCGGGCCCCCGGAGGGGACGGCTCACTTGCCCAACGAGTTCTCGGCCGTGCGGATCGCGCGCCGCCTCGGCGATCCGCCGCGGAAAAGAGGCAGCCTCACCCAGGAGACGTGTCCTGACATCTTTGAACTGAGCGACGGCCGTTTCGCCGTCATCGGCACCGAAGCCACCACCGCCCTCGATCCCCATCTCCCCCCGGATGCCGCCCGAGCCGACTACGAGCGCATTGTCGTGATCAGTCGCGAGACCCTTGTCCGTGCCAAGAAGGACATCCCCGACGTGTGACCACGTCCCGATGTGTGCCCCCACCACACCGAGGGCCCGGACGCCGTACCGCGCGTCCGGGCCCCTGTGCGGTCCGACGACCGTCAGCCGACGACGGTCAGCCGACGACGGTCCAGGTGTCGCCGCCGGCGAGCAGTGCCGCCAGATCGCCCTTGCCGTGCTGTTCGATCGCCGTGTCGAGCTGGTCGGCCATCTGGGTGTCGTACACCGGCCGGTCCACCGAGCGCAG
>NZ_JBTWMV010000041.1:0-66706 GCF_054850255.1 Streptomyces sp. 7R007
GGCCGGGTTGATGTCGTTGATCTCCATCGGCCCGGAGATGATCTTGCCGACCGTCTGGCGCGGGTTCAGGGACGAGTACGGGTCCTGGAAGATCATCTGGATCTCGGACCGGATCGGCGCGAGCTCCTTGCGGCTGGCGTGCGTGATGTCCTGGCCGCGGTAGGAGACCTTCCCCGCGGTCGGCTCCAGCAGCCGGGTGATCAGCCGGCCCGTCGTCGACTTGCCGCAGCCCGACTCGCCGACCAGGCCCAGGCTCTCGCCCTCGGCGACCTGGAAGTCGATGCCGTCGACGGCCTGTACGGCGCCGACCGTGCGCCGGATCGGGAAGCCGCCCTTGACCGGGAAGTGCTTGGTCAGGCCGGAGACGTCCAGGAGGGGGGTGGTGCTGCTCATGGTGGTGAAGTCCCGTCTCTTGTACGTCAGTGGGTCCGCGCCGTGGCGTAGTCGGCGAAGAGCTCGCGCTTCTGCTCCGGCGTCAGATGGCACGCCGAGCCCCGCCCGGCCACGACTTCCAGCGCCGGCTGCTCGGTGGCGCACCGCCCGCCGGCCACCTTCTCGGCGAAGGCGCAGCGCGGGTGGAAACGGCAGCCGGAGGGCGGGTTGAGCAGCGAGGGCGGCGAGCCGGGGATCGGCGACAGCGGCACGTCGACCGGCCCGTCCAGGCTGGGCATCGAACCCAGCAGACCCAGCGTGTAGGGGTGCTCGGGGTTGCTGAGCACGTCCTTCTTCGAGCCCCGCTCCACACACCGGCCGCCGTACATCACCAGCACGTCGTCGGCGACGTCGGCGATGACGCCCAGGTCGTGCGTGATGAAGATGATCGCGGTGCCGAACTCCTGCTGGAGGTCCTTGAGCAGGTCCATGATCTGGGCCTGGACCGTCACGTCGAGGGCGGTCGTCGGCTCGTCGGCGATCAGCAGTTCCGGGTCGCAGACCAGGGCCATGGCGATCATCGCGCGCTGGCGCATACCGCCGGAGAACTGGTGCGGGTAGTCGTCCACCCGGATGTCCGGCTGCGGGATGCCCACCCGGCGCAGCATCTCCACCGCCCGCGCCCGGGCCGCCTTCTTGGAGGCGCCGGTGTGCTTGCGGTACACCTCGCCGATCTGCGCGCCGATCGTGTGGTACGGCGACAGGGAGGCCAGCGCGTCCTGGAAGATCATGGACATCTTGTTGCCGCGCAGCTGCTCCAGCTCGCGCTCGGAGGCGGTGATCAGCTCCTTGCCGTCCAGCAGGATCTCGCCGTCGAGCGTGGTGTTGCGCGGGTCGTGCAGGCCCAGGATCGCCATGTTGGTGACGGACTTGCCGGAGCCCGACTCGCCGACGATGCCGAGGGTCCTGCCGCGCTCCAGGTCGAAGGAGAGCCCGTCGACGGCCTTCACGACACCGTCGTGGGTGGCGAAGTGGACCTTGAGGTCGCGCAGGGAGAGGAAGGGGGTGCTCATGGTTCGCTCTCCTTACGCGAGGCGCACGCGCGGGTCGATGAAGGCGTACACGGCGTCGACGATGATGTTGAACAGGACGATCGCGGCTGCCGCGACCAGGACGACTCCGAGCAGCATCGGCAGGTCGTTGGTGCTGACCGCCTTGACCGACAGCAGGCCCAGGCCCTGGAGGCTGAAGGTGGACTCCGTGATGATGGCGCCGCCCAGCAGCGTGCCGAGGTCCAGGCCGAAGATGGTGACGATCGGGCCCATGGCACCGCGCCAGGCGAACCGGAAGAACACCGTGCGGCGCGACATGCCCTTGGCGCGGGCCGTGCGCACGTAGTCCTCGCTCAGCGCCTCGACCATCTGCGAGCGCGTCATGCGCGTGTAGTTGGCGGTCCAGATCAGGGAGAGCACCAGCCACGGCACCAGCAGACCCTGCGCCCACTGGACGGGGTTCTGCGTGAACGGCGTGTAGTGGGCGCGGTCCAGCAGGTGCCACTGGTCGACCAGCAGATAGGTGGCGAAGACGCCGACGACGTAGATCTGCATGGAGGAGGCGATCAGCGAGGCGGAGCTGGCGACCTTGTCGACCGCCTTGCCCTGCTTGACGGCGGCCAGCATGCCCGTGCCGATGCCGAACACCAGGAAGACCACGGAGCTGCCGATGGCCAGCGAGACCGTGGTCGGGAAGCGGTCGAGGATGGTGGCCAGGACCGGCT
The DNA here is from genome assembly GCF_054850255.1 of Streptomyces sp. 7R007. Classification (NCBI taxonomy): domain Bacteria; kingdom Bacillati; phylum Actinomycetota; class Actinomycetes; order Kitasatosporales; family Streptomycetaceae; genus Streptomyces; species Streptomyces sp. 7R007. The sequence goes on from NZ_JBTWMV010000041.1 coordinate 2,150, forward strand.
CGCGGTTCTGGAAGGAGTAGCCGAGGCAGGGCGCCTTGCAGTGCCCGAACGAGGCGTAGTCACGCCCCACGAACAGGCCCTTGAGCCAGTCCCAGTACTGCACGGGGAGCGAGTGGTCGATCCCCAGGTTCTTCCGCACCAGTGCCAGGGTCTCGGGGGTGCAGACCTTGCCGCAGGCGATGCGGGCGGGGTCGCGCGGAGCGGCGTAGAACAGGACGAACACCAGGGCGCTGATGATCAGCAGGATCACAGCGGCGCCGAGGGTCCGGCGGATGAGGAAGCGGAGCATGGCGGTTGGGTTTTCCTGACGGATGCCGTAGGGGGTGAGAAGGCGGGGCGGCACCGGCCGCCCCGCCAGGGGTCGTACGTCAGGCCTTCACGAAGGTCTTGTACAGCAGGGTCGCGGAGAAGTTCGGGTCGAACTGGGCGCCGCCGACCTTGGAGCCGTAGACGTAGTAGCGCCGCGAGAAGGTCTCCGGGATGATCGGCGCGACCTCCTTCATGATCCGCTCGTCCAGCGCCTGCCAGGCCTCGCCCGCCTTCTGCTGGTCGGCGATGACGGCGTTCTTCTTGATGCCGTCGTTGATCCAGCCGATGTCGGTCTGCGAGATGTTGTTCATGCCGTTGCCGATGACCGAGCCGTCGAACAGCGGCTGGATGACGGTGTAGGCGGTGGGCCAGTCCGGGGACCAGCCGAACCACATCACGTCGTAGCTGTTGTCGATCTGCTGGATCTGGTCGTAGTACGTGGTGGAGTCGATCGGCTTGATGACCGGCGTGAAGCCGGCCTCCTTCAGCGCGTTCTCGATGACGACCTTGGTCTTGTCGTAGGTCGGGTCCTTCGGGTACGCGTAGACGATCTTCATGCCCTCCTTGCCGGCTTCCTTCAGGAGCGCCTTGGCCTTGGCCGGGTCGCCCTGCGGCTTGGTGAGCTTGCCGTAGAGGTCGTACTTCTTGTAGCCGATGATGTCCGGGCTGAGGATCGAGGTCGCGAAGTCGCCGGCCGACGGGCCGCCGTAGATCTGCCGGATCTGCTGCAGCGGCCAGGCGTGGTTGAGGGCCTGGCGGACCTTGAGGTCGGTGACGCGCTTGGTGTTGATCGCGTAGTAGTAGACGCCGGTCAGCAGGCCGTTGAAGCTGCGCTTCTTCAGCTCGGGGTCGGTGAGCACCTTCTGGATGCGCTCGGCCGGGACGCCCTTGTAGATGGAGACCGCGTACTGGTCGTTGCCCTGGTCCGCGATGAGGCGGTCCACGGTGTCGAGGGTCTCGATGCCGAAGTCGAACTCGAAGCCGTCCGGGTAGGCGTTGCGGATCGAGTCGGTCGCCGGGTCCCAGTACTTGTTGCGGACCAGCACCATCGACTTGTCGGTGGTGTGCGACTTGATCTTGTACGGGCCGCAGGCGGCCGGCTTCTTGTCGTACTTCTCCTTGGTGTCCAGCTTCGGGGACACCGCGGCGTAGGAGTGCATCGCCAGCGTGAAGTTGAAGTCCGGCTTGGCCTCGGCCAGCTTGAAGGTGATGGTCCGCTTGGCCTTGTCGGTGACGATCGAGTCCAGGTGCTTGCCCTTGTACGGACCCTCGTACGCGTCACGCCACTTGCCGGCCTTGCCGGTCAGCGCCGCCTGGACGTAGTTGGCGCCCTCGGTGATGAAGGGGGCCCAGGAGCGCTCGATGCCGTGGCGCACGTCCTCGACGGTCAGCTCGCTGCCGTCCTCCCACTTCAGACCCTCCTTCAGCGTGAAGGTCCAGGTCTTGTTGTCGGCGGAGGGGGTGCCGGTGTCGGTGGCGAGGTCGCCGACCAGCTTCTGGTGACCGTTGGAGTCGATCTTGTAGCCGGTCAGGCAGCGGTGCAGGAGCAGGGCGGCGGTGGAGTTGTACGCGTAGTAGATGCGCTGCGGGTCGAGGTGCGAGAAGTCGTCGGGGGCCAGGCCGTAGATCGTGCCGCCCTTCTTCGCGCCGGGGATCTCCGGAGCGGGACCGGTCGAGTCCTCCTTGGTGCCGACGGTCACCTTGGCGCCGGTGTAGGAGGTGGCGCCGTCGCTCGGGGTGCTGCCGCTGCCGCCGCCCGCGTTGCCGCTGCTGCACGCGGACAGCAGCGTCGAGCCCGCGGCCGCGACAGTGGTGGCTATGACGAAGTTTCTGCGGGAGAGAGACATGGCTGACCCGTTCGTAGTGGAGGAAGGAGGTACTGGCACCCGGCCGGGCCCCGTCGCCGGGCCGGGGTGAAGCTCAGCGCTTGGTCTTCGGGTCCAGTGCGTCGCGGACCGAGTCGCCGAGGAGGTTGAAGGCCACGACGAAGATCACCATGGACAGGCCGGGGAAGACCATGAAGGTGATGTCGTCCTGGTAGTACTTGGCGCCGTTCTGGATCATCACGCCCCAGTCGGGGGTGGGGTCGGACAGACCTACGCCGACGAAGGCCAGACCCGCCTCGGCCGTCACATAGGCCGGCAGCAGGAGCGTCGACTGGATCAGGATCGGCGTCCACAGGTTGGGCAGCAGTTCCTTGAAGATGATCCGCGCCGGGGAGGCGCCGGTGACCTTGGCCGCCTCGACGAACTCCCGCTCGCGCAGGGCGAGCACCTCGCCGCGCAGCAGCCGGGCGATGGAGGCCCAGCCGAACACCGTCATGACGATGATGAGGCTGGTGACGGTCAGCCAGACCGGCGTGTTCTCGTCCGAGGCGACGAAGATCGCCATCACCACGGGCCAGAACGCGATGAAGAACAGCGTCTGCGGGAAGGCCAGCAGGATGTCGATCACCCGGCCGACCAGGTAGTCCGTCTTGCCGCCGAGGTACCCGGCGGTGATGCCGATGACGACGCCGATCAGGGTCGTCAGCAGGGTGGCGGCCGCGGCGATCAGCAGCGAGTTGCGGATGCCGTAGAGCAGGAAGGTGAAGACGTCCCGGCCGAGCTGCGGCTCGATGCCGAACCAGAAGTCGGAGCTGATGCCGCCGTTCGGCTTGACCGGGAAGTTGAACTCGTTCAGCAGGCCCGGGATGTTCATGCCGTACGTGGTGTACGGGTTCTTGCCGTAGAGCCTGGCGATCAGGGGCGCGCAGATGCCTATGAGGAAGAAGAAGATCACCACGTAGGCGGATATGACGCCCGTCCGGTCGCGCTTGAAACGGCTCCAGGCGAGCCGTCCCGGCGAGCGGCTCTCGTTGCCCTTGAGAGCCGAGGTCTGCGCCGGTGCCGCGTTGTCTTCGTCGGTCACCTCTGGCGGGGCGGCCGGGGAAGGGGTTGGGGGGGTCATGATGCTCCGTGCCCGATGGGTCAAGGACGCCGCAGGGCGGTCCCTACGGGCTACGCCGGACTTTTTCAACGCAATTCGTTCAAGGTCAATAAATTCTGGGTCGCCTTGGCGGGCTCTTTACGTTCTTTGCCTTCACTTTGCCATGTCGTAGCTACGCGTGTAGCGCCCTGTGATCGTTCCGTGTCTGAACTCCGGCCAACTGCGCGAAACGGGCATCGAGTTCGATATGCGGACGCCCGGGTGTCGGAATGCGTACATCCGGCGGTCGCATTCCAACGGTTCGGCATCGGCCGGCGAAGATCTGTTGCGCCCTTTGGTCAAGATCCTTTGCCGCGCGCGGCCATCCGGATGGTGCGTGCCCCCAATGGGCCGAGTGCGTATGCGATGTGCACCTTTTGCATCGATATTGACCGGTAACGGATTGGCATTCCTGAGGAGGCACTCGATGCGTGGAGCCACGCACGCCAGATGGGTCGCCGGCGCGGCGGCGATCGCGCTCGCGGCGACAGCCTGCGGGGGCGGCGGGAGCGACAGCGGCGGCGGGGACGGCAGCGCGGTGCTCAGCTCCTCCTGGGGTGACCCGCAGAACCCGCTGGAGCCGGCCAACACCAACGAGGTGCAGGGCGGCAAGGTCCTCGACATGATCTTCCGGGGGCTGAAGCGGTACGACCCCAAGACCGGCGCCGCCAAGGACATGCTCGCCGAGAAGATCGAGACCTCGGACTCGCAGAACTTCACCATCACCGTCAAGAGCGGCTGGAAGTTCAGCAACGGCGAGGCCGTCACCGCGAAGTCCTTCGTCGACGCCTGGAACTATGGGGCGAGCCTGAAGAACAACCAGAAGAACGCGTACTTCTTCGGCTACATCGACGGCTACGACAAGGTTCACCCGGAGGACGGCTCGAAGCAGACCGCCGCCACGCTCTCCGGCCTGAAGGTCACCGGCACCAACACCTTCACCGTCAGGCTCAGCCAGAAGTTCTCGACCTTCCCCGACACCCTCGGCTACGCGGCCTTCGCCCCGCTGCCCCGGGCGTTCTTCACCGACCACGCCGCCTGGATCGCCAAGCCGGTCGGCAACGGGCCCTACACCGTGCAGTCGTACACCAAGGGCTCGAAGATGTCGCTGCGCAAGTGGGACGCCTACCCCGGCGACGACAAGGCGCAGAACGGCGGCGTCGACCTCAAGGTCTACACCGACAACAACACCGCCTACACCGACCTGATGGCCGGCAACCTCGACCTCGTCGACGACGTCCCGGCGGCCCAGCTCAAGAACGTCAAGAGCGACCTCGGCGGCCGGTACCTGAACACCCCCGCCGGCATCATCCAGACGCTCGCCTTCCCCTTCTACGACAAGGACTGGAACAAGAGCGGCTCGGAGAAGGTCCGCAAGGGCCTGTCCATGGCGATCAACCGCGAGCAGATCACCAACACGATCTTCCAGAAGACCCGCACCCCGGCCACCGACTGGACCTCCCCGGTCCTCGGTACCAAGGGCGGCTTCCAGGACGGGCTGTGCGGCGACGGCTGCACCTACAACCCGGCCGAGGCGAAGAAGCTGATCCAGCAGGGCGGCGGCCTGCCCGGCGGCCAGGTCAAGATCACGTACAACGCGGACACGGGCTCGCACAAGGAGTGGGTGGACGCCGTGTGCAACTCCATCAACAACGCGCTCGGCAACGACAAGGCCTGCGTCGGCAACCCGGTCGGCACCTTCGCGGACTTCCGCAACCAGATCGGGCAGCACAAGATGACCGGGCCGTTCCGGGCGGGCTGGCAGATGGACTACCCGCTGATCCAGAACTTCCTGCAGCCGCTGTACTACACCGACGCCTCCTCCAACGACGGCAAGTGGTCCGACAAGGACTTCGACAAGCTCGTCGACCAGGCCAACGAGGAGACCGACACCGCCAAGGCGATCAGCCTCTTCCAGGACGCCGAGAAGGTCGTCCGCGACAACATGGCGGCCATCCCGCTCTGGTACCAGAACGGCAGCGCCGGCTGGTCCGACCGGCTGTCGAACGTGGCCCTCAACCCGTTCAGCGTGCCGGTCTACAACGAGATCAAGGTGGGCTGAGCGCGCATGGGACGGTACGTGGTCCGGCGTCTGCTCCAGATGATCCCGGTGTTCATCGGGGCCACGCTGCTGATCTTCCTGATGGTGAACGTGATGGGCGACCCCATCGCGGGACTGTGCGGCGAGCGGCAGTGCGACCCGGCCACGGCCGCCCAGCTCAAGAAGGAGTTCGGGCTCGACAAGCCCGTGTGGCAGCAATACCTCACCTACATGGGGAACGTCTTCACCGGCGACTTCGGCACCGCCTTCAACGGGCAGAAGGTCACCGAGCTGATGTCGACGGCGTTCCCCGTCACCATCCGGCTGACGATCGTGGCGATCCTCTTCGAGATCGTCATCGGCGTCACGCTCGGCGTCGTCACCGGCCTGCGCCGCGGGCGCCCCGTCGACACCTCGGTCCTGCTGGCCACCCTCGTCGTCATCTCCGTGCCCACCTTCGTCACCGGCCTGCTGCTGCAACTGCTCCTCGGCGTCGAGTGGGGCTGGATCAAACCGTCCGTCTCCTCCGACGCCGCCTTCAGCGAGCTGATCGTGCCGGGACTCGTCCTCGCCTCGGTCTCCCTCGCCTACGTCACCCGGCTCACCCGCACCTCCATCGCGGAGAACCGGCGCTCCGACTACGTCCGCACCGCCATCGCCAAGGGACTGCCCCGGCGGCGGGTGATCGTCCGGCACCTGCTGCGCAACTCCCTGATCCCCGTGGTCACCTTCATCGGCGCCGACATCGGCGCGCTGATGGGCGGCGCGATCGTCACCGAGCGGATCTTCAACATCCACGGCGTCGGCTACCAGCTCTACCAGGGCATCCTGCGCCAGAACACGCAGACCGTCGTCGGCTTCGTGACCGTGCTCGTCCTCGTCTTCCTGGTCTGCAACCTGGTCGTCGACCTCCTGTACGCCGTACTCGACCCGAGGATCCGCTATGCCTGAGCAGCCGTACGAACCGGAGGGCGCCATCGCCGGGACCGGCATGGGCGGCGCGATGGACCTCGCGGCGAGCGAGGCGACGACGCTGGAGCGGACCCCGGCCGGCCCCGAGGGCACGGGACCTCAGCAAAAGCCCCGCTCCCTGTGGTCCGACGCCTGGCGCGACCTGCGCCGCAACCCGGTCTTCATCATCTCCGGGGTCGTCATCCTCTTCCTGGTCTTCATCTCCCTGTGGCCCTCGGCGATCACCTCCATGAGCCCGCTCACGTGCGACCTCGCCAAGGCCCAGGAGGGCTCCCAGCCCGGCCATCCCTTCGGCTACGACGGCCAGGGCTGCGACGTCTACACGCGCACGGTCTACGGCACCCGTACGTCGGTCACGGTCGGCGTCTGCGCCACGCTCGGGGTCGCGATCCTGGGATCGGTGCTCGGCGGACTCGCCGGGTTCTTCGGCGGGTTCTGGGACTCGGTCCTCTCCCGCATCACCGACATCTTCTTCGCGATCCCCGTCGTGCTCGGCGGTCTGGTCCTGCTCTCCGTCGTCACCAGCAACACCGTCTGGCCGGTCGTCGGCTTCATCGTGCTGCTGGGCTGGCCGCAGATCGCCCGCATCGCGCGCGGCTCGGTCATCACCGCCAAACAGAACGACTACGTCCAGGCCGCCCGCTCCCTCGGCGCCTCCCACTCCCGTCTGCTGCTGCGCCACATCGCGCCCAACGCGGTCGCCCCGGTGATCGTCGTCGCCACCATCGCGCTCGGCACCTACATCGCGCTGGAGGCGACCCTGTCCTTCCTCGGCGTGGGCCTCAAGCCGCCCAACGTCAGCTGGGGCATCGACATCTCCTCCGCCTCCGCCTACGTCCGCAACGCCCCGCACATGCTCCTGTGGCCGGCCGGCGCGCTGGCGATCACCGTCCTGGCCTTCATCATGCTCGGCGACGCGGTCCGCGACGCCCTCGATCCGAAGTTGAGGTGAGGCGGCGTCATGCTGCTCGAAGTGCGGGACCTGCACGTGGAGTTCCGGACCCGGGACGGGGTCGCCAAGGCCGTCAACGGGGTGAACTACAGCGTGGACGCGGGGCAGACGCTCGCCGTGCTCGGCGAGTCGGGGTCGGGCAAGTCGGTCACCGCGCAGGCCGTGATGGGCATCCTCGACATCCCGCCGGGACGGATCACGGGCGGGGAGATCCTCTTCCAGGGACGGGACCTGCTGAAGCTGAAGGAGGAGGAGCGGCGGAAGGTCCGCGGCGCCGAGATGGCGATGATCTTCCAGGACGCCCTGTCGTCGCTCAACCCCGTGCTCTCCGTGGGCGACCAGCTCGGCGAGATGTTCGTCGTGCACCGGGGGATGTCCAGGAAGGACGCGCGGGCCAGGGCCGTCGAGCTGATGGAGCGGGTGCGCATCCCGGCCGCCAGGGAGCGGGTGCGGGACTATCCCCACCAGTTCTCCGGGGGCATGCGCCAGCGCATCATGATCGCGATGGCGCTGGCGCTGGAGCCCGCCCTCGTCATCGCCGACGAGCCGACCACCGCCCTCGACGTCACCGTCCAGGCCCAGGTCATGGACCTGCTGGCGGAGTTGCAGCGCGAGTACAACATGGGGCTCATCCTCATCACCCACGACCTCGGCGTGGTCGCCGACGTCGCCGACAAGATCGCCGTGATGTACGCGGGCCGGATCGTGGAGTCGGCGCCGGTCCACGACATCTACAAGGCGCCGGCCCACCCTTACACGCGCGGACTGCTCGACTCCATCCCCCGTCTCGACCAGAAGGGGCAGGAGCTGTACGCGATCAAGGGGTTGCCGCCCAACCTGATGCACATCCCTCCCGGCTGCGCGTTCAACCCGCGCTGCCCCATGGCCCAGGACGTGTGCCGCACCGACGAGCCGCCCCTGTACGAGGTCGATCAACAGCGGGGCAGTGCCTGTCACTTCTGGAGGGAGTGCCTCAATGGCTGACCGGGTCGAGCCGATCCTCGAAGTGAGTGGACTGGTCAAGCACTACCCGTTGACGCAGGGCGTTCTGTTCAGGAAACAGGTCGGTGCCGTCAAGGCCGTCGACGGCGTGGACTTCACGCTCGGCAAAGGGGAGACCCTCGGCATCGTCGGGGAGTCCGGCTGCGGCAAGTCAACCGTTGCCAAGATGCTGGTCAACCTGGAGCGGCCGACGCAAGGGCTGATCCGGTACAAGGGCGAGGACATCACCAAGCTGTCCGGCAGGGCGCTCAAGTCGGTGCGGCGCAACATCCAGATGGTCTTCCAGGACCCGTACACCTCCCTCAACCCCCGCATGACGGTCGGCGACATCATCGGGGAGCCGTACGAGATCCACCCCGAGGTGGCACCCAAGGGCGACCGGCGCAAGAAGGTCCAGGAGCTGCTGGACGTCGTCGGCCTCAACCCCGAGTACATCAACCGCTATCCGCACCAGTTCTCCGGCGGCCAGCGCCAGCGCATCGGCATCGCCCGCGGCCTCGCCCTGCGCCCCGAGATCATCGTCGCCGACGAACCGGTCTCCGCGCTGGACGTGTCCGTGCAGGCCCAGGTGATCAACCTGCTGGACCGGCTGCAGAGCGAGTTCGAGCTCAGCTACGTCTTCATCGCCCACGACCTGTCGATCGTGCGGCACATCTCGGACCGGGTGGGCGTGATGTACCTGGGGCGGATCGTGGAGACCGGCCGGGACGAGGAGATCTACGACCATCCGACGCACCCCTACACCCAGGCGCTGCTGTCCGCCGTGCCCGTGCCCGATCCCGAGGCGCGGGAGCACCGCGAGCGGATCATCCTCGCGGGCGACGTCCCCTCCCCGACGAACATCCCCTCCGGCTGCCGCTTCCGCACCCGCTGCTGGAAGGCCCGGGAGCGCTGCGCCCTGGAGGTCCCGCTGCTCGCCGTACCGGCGGAGTTCCGGCTGACGAGCGGCCCGGCGGCGCACGACTCGGCGTGCCACTTCGCGGAGGAGAAGCAAGTGGTGCCGCCCGAGGAGCCGCGCACCGAGGGCACGGAGTAACACGGAGGCAACCCGGCCGACCCGGTTCCGATATACGGACGCGCCAGTCTCTACAGCGTACGGCCGTGCGGGTGCCGTAAACGGGCCGGGACGCGCCATGTCGTCCCGGCCCGTTGCCGTGCCTACGCCATCCCCAACGACCGCTTCAGAAAGTCGAGTTGCAAAAGCAGCAGGTTCTCCGCGACCTGTTCCTGCGGGGTCATGTGGGTCACGCCGGACAGCGGCAGCACCTCGTGGGGGCGGCCGGCGGCCAGCAGTGCCGAGGACAGGCGCAGCGAGTGGGCGACCACCACGTTGTCGTCGGCGAAGCCGTGGATGATCATCATCGGGCGGTGCGGCTCGGCCGCGTCGACCAGCCCCTCGTCGTCGATGAGGGAGTTGCGGCGGTAGACCTCCGGCTGTTCGCCCGGGTGCCCGAGGTAGCGCTCCTGGTAGTGGGTGTCGTACAGGCGCAGATCCGTCACCGGCGCGCCCACGACCGCCGCGTGGAAGACGTCCGGGCGGCGCAGCGCCGCGAGGGCCGCGAGATAGCCGCCGAAGGACCAGCCGCGGATGGCGACCCGGGTGAGGTCCAGCGGGAAGTCGGCGGCCAGCGCCTGGAGCGCGTCCACCTGGTCCTGCACGGCGACCGCGGCGACCTCGTCCCGGATCGCCTTCTCCCAGGCCGGGGACCGCCCCGGCGTGCCCCGGCCGTCCGCGACGATCACGGCGAAACCCTGGTCCGCGAACCACTGCGAGGTCAGGTGCGGATTGTGCGCGGCGACCACCCGCTGCCCGTGCGGACCGCCGTAGGGGTCCATGAGCACCGGAAGGGGAGTGTCGCCGGGGTAGTCACGTGGCATAAGCACGGCGCACGGGATTCGGCGTGCGCCCCCCTGTGTGAGCGTCACGCGCGGGGACATACCGGGATCTTCCGCATACGAGGCCACTGTCGCCGCCGGCTTCCCGTCCCGCAGCACCTGCACCTGGACGCCCGGCCGGTCCGGCACGGCCGACACCAGGACGGTCACGCCCCCGGCACGCACCGCCGAGTGCACGCCGGGCTGCTGCGAGACGCGCTCCATGCCGAGCTCGCTGACCCGGTAGACGTGCACCTCGCCCACCTCGGCCGCCTCCGCCTCCGCGCCGGCCGAGGCCGAGACCAGCACGTCGTCGGCGGCCACGTCCAGCACCGCCCGTACGTGCAACTGCGGCCCGGTCAGCGGGCGTTCACCGACCGCGAGGACCCGCGCGCCCCCCTCGTCGGCGATCCGCACGAGCCGTCCCGAGGGGCTCCAGCAGGGCACGCCGGCGAAAAGATCCAGCCAAACTGGATCTTCGTCCGCGTGCACCAGCCGGGTCGTGCCGGTCTCCGGATCCACCGCCAGGTACAGCTGACTGCGCTGGTCGCGCGCCTGCACCAGAAGCAGCGGCGCACCCCCCTCTGACCAGTGCACATGCGCCAGATACGGATAGCGGCCGCGGTCCCAGGAGACCTCCGTGCGCAGCCCGTCGAGGCCGATCACGAACAGCCGGACGTCCGCGTTGTCCGTCCCGGCCGCCGGATACGCGACGTGCTGTGGGTCACGTTCCGGATGGGCCGGGTCGGAGATCCACCAGCGCCGTACCGGAGTGTCGTCCACCCGCGCCACCAGCAGCCGGTCCGAGTCCGGCGACCACCAGAAGCCCCGCGAGCGCTGCATCTCCTCGGCCGCGATGAACTCGGCCAGCCCGTAGGTGACGTTCTCCGACTCCGGCTCCGCCAGCGCCCGTTCACCCGCGCCCTCGGCCTCCACCACCCGCAGCGCCCCCTGGGCGACGTACGCGACGTGCCGGCCGTCGGGGGAGGGGCGCGGGTCGATCACCGGTCCGGGGACCCGGAGTTCACGTGCCGTGCCGGCCCGCAGCTCGGCCGTGAAAAGCCGCCCTGACAAGGCGAAAGACGCCAGTTCCACGGCCGCGTCGGTGGCGTAGCCGACGATGCCGGAGGCGCCCTCGCGGCTGCGTTCGCGGCGCGCCCGCTCCTGCGGGGAGAGCTCCTCGGAGGCGTCGCCCAGGAGGGCGCGCGGGTCGGCCGCCACGCGCTCCTTGACGCCGTCCACATCGAGAACCCAGAGCGAATTCGCCCTGTCCGTACCGGAACCTGAGCGCAGGAACACGACCCGGCTGCCGTCGGGCGCCACGGTGAACGCGCGTGGCGCGCCGAGCGTGAACCGCTGGGTGCGGGCGTGCCGGCGGGGGAAGGAGTCGGACCTCATCGTCATGCCCCGACCATATTGGCCATGCGCCCCCTTGTGCGGCCGTGCGCCGATCGATGCGCGCGTACGGATAGTTATGATCACTACCGCATAGTGGGTATGAACCTGCTGGCTCGTGTATGGATTTATCTGCCCCCTGGTCCGACCCCCGCGCACTTGGGATCTTTGGAGGTGAGCCGCCGTGGCACTCTCGATTTCGGCGGTGGTGCTGCTGGCGATCGTCGTCTTCCTGTTGGTCAAGAAGTCCGGGCTGAAGGGCGGCCACGCGGTCGTCTGCATCCTTCTCGGGTTCTACCTCGCCTCCTCGACCGTCGCGCCCACGATCAACGATCTGACGACGAACATCGCGAGCATGATCGGCAGCATCAAGTTCTGATCCGACCCGTCTAGGGTGGGTCGTATGACGGACCTGCCCGCTCGGCGTCTGCTGCTGGTGCACGCGCACCCGGACGACGAGTCGATCAACAACGGCGTCACCATGGCCCGCTACGCGGCCGAGGGTGCCCATGTGACCCTGGTCACCTGCACCCTCGGCGAGCTCGGCGAGGTCATTCCGCCCGAGTTGCGGCACCTCACCGGCGCCGCGCTCGGCGAGTACCGCCTCGGCGAGCTCACCGCCGCCCTCGGCGCGCTCGGCGTCACCGACTTCCGTCAGCTCGGCGGCCCCGGCCGCTACCGGGACTCCGGGATGATGGGCCTGCCCGACAACGACGACCCCGCCTGCTTCTGGCAGGCCGACGTCGACGAGGCCGCCCGGCACCTGGTCGAGGTGATCCTGGAGGTACGCCCCCAGGTCCTCGTCACCTACGACGACAACGGCGGCTACGGCCACCCCGACCACATCCAGGCCCACCGCGTCGCCACCCGCGCCGCGGAGCTCGCCGCCGAGGCCGGCTGGCGGATCGCCAAGACCTACTGGAACCGCGTCCCGCGCCCCGTCGCCGAGGCGGCCTTCGCCCGGCTGGAAACCGACCTGCCCGGCCTGCCCTTCACCAAGAGCGCCGCCGTGGACGACGTCCCCGGCGTGGTCGACCCCGCGCACGTCACCACCACCGTCGACGGCACCGCGTACGCCGCCGCCAAGGCCGCCGCCATGCGGGCGCACGCCACCCAGATCGAGGTCGCGGAACCCTACTTCGCGCTCTCCAACGCCCTCGCGCAACCGCTGTTCACCACCGAGTACTACGAACTCGTGCGCGGGGAAGGCGGAGAGCCCGGCGAGACCGACCTCTTCGCCGGCATCCGGGAGGCGTCATGAGCGACCGGACCCCCCTGCTCGCGCAGCCCCTCCAGCGGCCCCCCGCCGGCCGCGCCGCCCTCTACCTGGGACTCTTCCTGCTCGGCGCGGTCGTCGGCGCCGCCGGGGCGCTCGTCCAGGCCGGCTGGTTCCCGGGCGGCCTGCTGCTCGCCCTGGCCGGCGAGGCCGGGCTGGTGCTCGGCGGCGCGCGCGGCACCGGCAGCCGGGCCGGGGCCATCGCGCCCGCCGCCGGCTGGATGATCGCCGTCGTCTTCCTCACCGCCAGCCGCCCGGAGGGCGACTTCCTCTTCGGCGCGGGCGGCGGCTCGTATCTCTTCCTCCTCGGCGGCATGGCCGTGGCTGTGATCTGCGCCACCCTTGGCTCGGCGCGGCAACCTCACGAGGGCGACGCCCGACTTGGCAAGTGACGTACTACTTCGCCGTTGAAGGCGCGTGGGAGTCCCGTGTGGGTTTCCCCGGCGGTCATGGGATACGCGTGAGAAGTGGCCAGTATGGTGGTGCGCGCCGCCGAGCCGCCCGCTTGAGGTCGTGGCGGGCGGTGGAGCCAACCGGGAGAACCTGCCTTGAGTCGTGAAACTGACACTCCGTCCTCCGGGCCCAACGGGCGCGGCGGAGCCGCATACCCCTCGGGCACGCCGCCCTACGGCACCCCGAAGGTTTCGGACGGCTCTGCGGACACGGGCCGTTCGGCCGCGCAGTCGGAGGACCGCAAGACCGAGACCACGCTGACGACCCGGATCCGGATCAACATCCCCGGATCGCGGCCGATTCCGCCGGTCGTCGTGCGCAAGCCCGTCACGGACGCCGAGGGCGTCGACGGCACCAAGGACGCCGAGGCGCAGACGCCGGGCGAGACTCCCGCAGAGCCGGACGGCCCGGCACCGGCGGGCCAGCCGGGCCAGCCGGGCGGCCAGTCCGGCGAGGAGAAGACGAGCGACTGGTTCGCGCCACGCAAGTCGTCCGCGCCCAAGGGCGGTCAGGGCGGCGGCGCGACCAACGGAGCCGGTCTGCCCGGTGGTTCGGGCGCGGGCGCCACGAGTGCGGGCGGTACGCGTCCGGCGGGGCCCGCCGCGGGGGCGTCCGGCGGCCCGCGTCCCGGCGGCGGCCGGCCCGGTGGCGTGGTCGGCTCCATGAGCGTGCCCGGTGGTTCCCGGCCGGGCGGCGCGCGGCCCGGGTCGACGAACGGCGCCGGGCTCCCCGGGGCGACCGGCGGTCCGGTGGCTCCCGGGCACGGCGGCGGCACCGGTTCCTTCGACGTCACCGAGGCGCTGGCCGCGGGCCCGCTGGGCAACGGCACGCGCTCCGGCCAGGGCGGCGGCGAGCCGCGGCGCGACGAACTGCCGTACTTCTCGGACAACGACCGCGGGGCGCAGGGCGGCCAGAACGGACAGGGCGGCCTCAACGCGCAGAACGGCCAGAGCGGCCAGGGCGGTTACGGCGCCCAGGACACGCGGGGCGGCCAGGGCGGTTTCGGCGCGCAGGGCGGGCAGGGCGGCCAGGATGGTTACGGCGCCCTGGACGGCCAGGGTGCCTACGGCGCGCTGGACGCCCAGAACGGCGGCCCGGGTGGCTACGGCGGCCAGGACACGCAGGGCGGGCAGGGTGGTTACGGCGCCCAGGACGGCCTGAGCGGCTACGGCGGCCCCGGTGCTCCCGGCGGCCCCGGCGGGCCGAGCGGCTTCAACGGGCCGAACGGCCACGGCGGCCAGGGCGGTCCGCAGGGCCCCGCGGGACCGACCGGCGGCCCGGTGACCGGAGACGGGCCGATGGTGCCGCCGGTCACGCAGGGCGGCCCTGGCGGTCCCGGAGGCCCGGGCGGTCCCGGTGGCCGGAGTGGTCCGGGCGGGCCGGGCGGGCCGGGGATGATCCCCGGCGGCGAGTCCTTCGGCGCCGGGGAGCCCTTCGCTCCCGGCGGCCCCGGTGCCGCCCCCGCCGGTGCCGGTCTCGGACCCGGCGGTGGCCTGAGCGACGACACCGCGATCCTCACCCCGCAGAAGCCGGCCCCCGAGCCGGGCACGCAGGGCGGTGGCTACCCGGCCCCGGACAACGTCTCCGGGCACACCGTCACCAGCGGCATCCCGGTCGTGCCGCCCGGCGCCAACTCCCCGTTCGGCCCCGGCGGCGCCCGCGCCGACGGACCGGTGCCGCACACGGCCCCGAAGCTGCCCGAGCCGGTCTCGCAGAACGTGCCCAAGGCCGCCGCGCCCAAGAAGAAGGGCCGCAACAAGCTGGTGCTGCTGGGCGTCGGCGTGTTCGTGATCGCCGGCGGCGCCTACGGTGCCGGCCTGCTGATGAACCACACCGACGTGCCCAAGGGCACCACCGTCCTCGGCGTCGACATCGGCGGCGGTACCCGCGACGACGCCGTGAAGAAGCTGGACGCGGCCTTCGGCGACCGGGTGAACAAGCCGCTGAAGCTGTCGGTCGGCGGCTCCACGGTCACGCTCAAGCCGGACCAGGCGGGGCTCCAGTTCGACGAGCAGGCCACGGTCGCCAGGGCCGCGCAGAGCGACTACAACCCGGTCTCCGTCATCGGCTCCCTCTTCGGCAACCACCGGGTCGTCGACCCGGTCATGCCCGTCGACGAGGAGAAGCTGAACGCCGCCCTGAAGGACGTGGCCGGCGGCTCCGGCTCGATGACCGAGGGCACGATCAAGTTCGTGTCCGGCAAGGCGGTCGCCGTCTACGGCAAGGCGGGCAAGGGCGTCGACGCCGCCAAGTCGGCCGAGGCGGTCGAGGAGGCGTACGAGAAGCAGGTCGAGACCGGCGCCACCGACCCGGTCTCGGTCGTCACCACGACCCGGCAGCCGACGATCTCCAACGCCGAGGTCGACCGCGAGATGAAGGCCTTTGCGGAACCGGCGATGTCGGGGCTGGTGACGGTCAAGACGGACACCGGGGCGCAGGTCCAGTTCAGCCCGCAGAACTCCCTGTGGAAGTTCCTCCGGGTCAAGGCCGTCAACGGCAAGCTGACCGACAGCCCCGACCTGGACGCGCTCAAGGAGCTGTACGGCCAGACCTTCGACGGCGTCCTGATCACCCGCGGCACCGGCAAGAAGACGGCCGTCACGCCCGAGGACGTCTATGTCGCCCTGCGCCAGGCCCTGCTCAGCAAGACCAACCGGGTCGGCGTCATCGAGACCAACCCGAGCTAGCCGGCACGGACACCGGATGACGGGCGTCGCATGACGGCCGTATGACATCTGTCATCCGGTAGTCCGGACCGTCGACACTGCCGGGCGGACGCACCGCGCGGACACCATGGCTGTCATGACGACGACAGCGACGACCACCGGCGCCCCGGTGGTCGGGTTCGACCAGGTGACCAAGAGCTACGGCAGCGTGCGGGCCGTCGACGGGCTGACGCTCGCCCTGCACCCGGGGGAGACCGTGGCCCTGCTGGGGCCCAACGGGGCCGGCAAGTCGACCACCCTCGACCTGCTGCTCGGCCTCAAGCAGGCCGACGCCGGCACGGTGCGGGTCTTCGGCACCAGCCCCCGCGAGGCCATCGTCGCCGGCCGGGTGGGCGCCATGCTGCAGAGCGGCGGCCTGATGGACGAGGTGACGGTCGCGGAACTCGTGCGCCTGGCCTGCGCCCTGCACCCCAGGCCGTACAAGGCCGCCGACGTCCTCGCCCGCGCCGGCGTCTCCCAGATCGCCGACCGCAAGGTCAACAAGCTCTCCGGCGGCCAGGCCCAGCGCGTCCGCTTCGCCCTCGCCACGGCCGGCGACAGCGACCTGATCGTCCTGGACGAGCCGACCACCGGCATGGACGTCTCCGCCCGCCAGGCCTTCTGGGCGACCATGCGCGAGCAGGCCGACCAGGGCCGGACCGTGCTGTTCGCGACCCACTACCTGGAGGAGGCCGACGCGATCGCCGACCGGGTGCTGGTGCTGCACCGGGGCCGGCTGCTCGCGGACGGCACCGCGGCCGAGATCAAGGCCAAGGCGGGGGCGCGGCGGGTGTCGTTCGACCTGGCGGGCCCGATCGACGAGGCGCCCCTGCGCGGCCTCCCCTTCCTGACCTCCATCGACATCTCGGGCCAGACCGTCCGCATCCAGTCCTCCGACGCCGACGCGACCGTGCAGGCCCTGTACGGCCTCGGCGTCTACCCCCGCAACCTCGAAGTCGCCGGGCTCGGGCTCGAGCAGGCCTTCGTCGCCATCACCGCCGCCGAGGAGGCCAAGCAGTCGTGAACAGCCTGATCAAGCTGGAACTCACCCGCGCCCTGCGCAACCGCAAGTTCCTGTTCTTCTCGGTCGTCTACCCCTCGGCCCTGTTCCTGCTGATCGCGGGCAACGCCGGTGCCACCGACAAGGTCGACGGCACCGGTCTGACCCTGGCGACGTACATGATGGTCTCCATGGCCTCCTTCGGCGCCCTGACGGCCGTGCTGATGGGCAACAGCGAGCGCATCGCCAAGGAGCGGGAGAGCGGCTGGGTACGGCAGCTGCGGCTGACGACGCTGCCGGGCCGCGGGTACGTGCTGGCGAAGACCGCAAGCGCCGCCGTGGTCAGCCTGCCCTCGATCGTGATCGTCTTCGTGGTCGCCGCCGTGGTGAAGGACGTACGCCTGGACGCCTGGCAGTGGCTCGCGCTGACCGGTGCGATCTGGGCCGGCAGCCTGGTCTTCGCCGCGCTCGGCGTGGCCATCGGCTACCTCGCCAGCGGGGACGCGGTGCGCCCCATCACGATGATCACCTACTTCGGGCTGTCGATGCTGGGCGGCCTGTGGATGCCGTCGACGACGTTCCCGCAGTGGCTGCAGGACATCGCCAAGTGGCTGCCCACGCACGCGTACGCTGCCCTGGGGCGGGCCATCGAACAGAGCCAGGCCCCCGAGACCAAGGACCTCGCCCTCCTCGTCGTCTACTTCGTCCTGTTCGCTGGCGGCGCGGCGTGGCTGTACCGGAAGGACACGCTGAAGGCGTGAGCGCGATGACGGAAGATCCCCGTTCCGAGGAACGGCTCGTGCAGATCGGCCAGACGCCGCGTACCGCCCGCGCCGCGCTGCGCAAGGCGGTGTGGATCGGCGTCTGGCTGGTCTTCCTGGGCTCGCCGCTGCGGGACCTGACCGGCGGGACCCACAGCACGGCCGGCACGGTGGGCGGCTGGGTGGGCCTGGTGACCTTCGTCGGGGTCTACCTGCTGCTGGTCTTCCGCAACATGGGCAGGCCCTTCCCGCAGATGCACGCGGGCATCTACATCGCGGTGATGGGCGCCCTGGCCGTGCTGCTCTGCTTCACCATGGGCGTGCACTGGGACGGCCTGTTCATCTACGTCTCCGTCGCCTGCGGCGCGTCGCTGCCGCTGCGGGCCGCGTACGTGGCCATCCCGGTGACGGCGGCCGTCATGCTGGCCGTCGGGGTCCGAACCGGCGAGAGCGACCTGGGGACCATGGTCCTGCTCACCCTGCTCATCGGCTTCGCGATGACCGGCGTCGGCCAACTGGTCCGCACCACGCAGGAACTGCGCAAGGCCCGCGCGACGGTCGCCCAACTCGCTGCAAACGAGGAGCGGTTGCGGATGGCCAGGGACCTGCACGACCTCCTCGGCCACTCGCTGTCGCTGATCACGCTGAAGAGCGAGCTGGCCGGCCGGATGCTCCCCGACCACCCCGACAAGGCGGCCCAGCAGGTCGCCGACATCGAACAGGTCAGCCGCCAGGCCCTGGTGGACGTCCGCGAGGCGGTCACCGGCTACCGGCGCCCCCGGTTGTCGGCCGAACTGGCGGGCGCGCAGGTGGCGTTGGCGGCCGCCGCGGTCACCGCCGACGTACCCGCCGAACCCGACCTCACCGACGTCCCCGAGGAGAGCGAGTCGGCCCTCGCCTGGGCGCTGCGCGAGGCGGTCACCAACGTCGTACGCCACAGCGGTGCCGGGCGTTGCACGGTGGAGGTGCTGCGCCGCCAGACCCTGGACGGCGAGATCCTCGAACTCTCCGTGGAGGACGACGGCTCGGGCGGCCCGGGCAAGGGCCCCGGCAACGGTCTGACGGGTCTGACGGAACGGCTGGAGAAGGCGGGCGGCACGCTGGAGGCGGGGCGCACCAAGCGCGGCTTCCGCCTGGTCGCCCGAGTCCCGGCGACCGCGTCGGGGGCCGTAGGATCCGGGGCATGAGCCCCACGATCAAGGTCCTGCTCGCCGAGGACCAGTCGATGGTCCGCGAGGCGCTGGCCGCCCTGCTCGGCCTGGAGGACGACATCGAGGTCGTCGCCCAGGTGGCCCGCGGCGACGAGGTGCTGGACGCGGCGCGCGAGCACGGCGTGGACGTGGCCCTGCTCGACATCGAGATGCCGGGCTGCACCGGCATCGAGGCGGCCGCCCGGGTCCACCAGGCCCTGCCGGGCGTGAAACTGGTCGTACTCACCACCTTCGGCCGCCCCGGCTACCTGCGCAGCGCCATGGAGGCGGGCGCCGACGCCTTCCTGGTCAAGGACGCCCCGGCGGCCCAACTGGCCCAGGCGGTACGCAAGGTGCTCGCCGGCGAACGCGTCATCGACCCCACCCTCGCGGCGGCGGCCCTCGCGGAGGGCGCCAACCCCCTGACCGACCGCGAACGGGAGGTGCTCCGCGCGGCGGCCGACGGCTCCACCAACGCGGAACTGGCCGCCACCCTGCACCTCTCCCAGGGCACGGTCCGCAACTACCTCTCCACAGCCATCCAGAAACTGGCGGTCCGCAACAGGGCGGAGGCCGTACGGATCGCCCGGGAGAAGGGCTGGCTGTAGGTCAGTTGAGCAACGCCCGTGCTGAGCGGGCCTGTTGGCGGACGCGTTCGGCCGCCGGCTCGTCCACCGGGGCCACGACCTCGGCGTACGCCTCCAGTTCCGCCGCGCCGGTCGCGAAGTCGCCGCGCTGGACCAGGAGCTGGGCGCGCTCATAGCGCAGGCGGGCCGGGTGGGACGGCAGCAGGAGGGACAGTTCCACCGCCCACAGGGCCACGTCCGAGCGTTCGGGGCGGGCCGCCGCCCAGGCGCGGATGTTGTTCAGGATGCGCAGCACCACGTCCAGCGGGTCGGCGGGCGTCAGCATCGAGGGATGCAGCGGCGCCCCCGTAGCCCCCGCCACCAGCAGCTCCGCGTCGCCGCCGCTCAGCACCCGGCCGCCGTCGAACGGGTCGGCCAGGACCTGTTCCTCCTGCAGGCCGAACCCGACGACGAAGTGGCCGGGCAGCGCGACGCCGTACACCGGCGCCCCGGCCCGCCGCGCCACCTCCATCCACACCACCGACAGCAGGATCGGCAGCCCGCGCCGGCGCCGCAGCACCTCGTGCAGCAGGGACGACTCCAGGCGCTGGTAGTCGCCGGGCAGGCCGCGGAAGCCGTCCCGGACGCCGAGCAGGTGGTGCAGGGCCGTCGCCCAGGACATCGGGCCGCCCGGCCGGAACGGCAGCCGCCCGGCGAGCCGGTCCAGCTCCGCCTGCGCGGCGTCCATGCCCGCCTCGTCCAGACTCCCGTCCGCCGCCGCGCCGACCAGCAGGCAGAGCGTGGACAGGTCGGGCCGCTCGGCGCGCGCCTCCTCGGCGAACCGCCGACGCAGCTCGGCGGACCGCTCGGGCGGCGGGGGATATGGGGGACGCATAGCTGGCTCGTGCCCTTCCACGGCGATCGGTACTACAGCCGAACGACCCCGACTCGCCGAACCGGCAGGGAAGACGGACGGCGTCGGCTCGACGGGACGATGCGAGAGGCCCGCCGCGGCCGTGGCCCGGCGGATCGGTGCGGTCTTGGCTTGGCGGGTCGGTGATACGGGGTTGGTGCTTCAGGTCGGGGGCTTCGATTCGGCGGGTCGGCCGGGGAGACGGGCGGCCTCGGCTCGACGGATCGGTGCGAGAGGCCCGGCGCTGCCGTGGCCCGACAGAGCCGGGGGTCTTGGCTTGGCGGGTCGGTGATACGGGGTTGGTGCTTCAGGTCGGGGGCTTCGATTCGGCGGGTCGGCCGGGGAGACGGGCGGCCTCGGCTCGACGGATCGGTGCGAGAGGCCCGGCGCTGCCGTGGCCCGGCGGATCGGTGCGAGAGGTCGGGGGTCTTGGCTTGGCGGGTCGGTGATACGGGGTCGGTACTCCAGATCGGTGGCCTCGATTCGGCGGATCGGTAGGGCAGGCCGGGGGTCTTGGCTTGGCCGGCTGGTGCCCGTGTCGGTGCCCGGTGTCTCGGCTCGGTGATCGGTGCTAGCACCCGGCGTTCTCGGCTTTGCCGGCGTTGGTGGCAGGCGTCGGTTCCCTGTAGTGGTGGTAGGCATGGTGTGCGGTGAAACCCAGGCCCGTGTACAGCGCCCGCGCCCCCGCGTTGTCCGTCTCGACCTGGAGCCACGCGGCCGAGGCGCCCTCGTCCAGGGCCCGCCGGGCCAGCGCGGACATCACGCGGCTCGCCAGCCCCTGACGCCGGAGCCGCGGGTCCACCTCGACGGCGGCGAACCCGGCCCACCGCCCGTCGACCACGCACCGCCCGATCGCGGCCGGCGCCGGCTCACCCGGCACCGTCGCGAACCACACAGACGGCCCCGCGCCGCTCCCGGCTTCGCCCGAGTGGGCGGACCCCGATCCCAGCACCCGCAGTGCCGCCTCGCTCACGCCCTTGCGCTGGTAGCGCGCGAGCCACGCCTCGTCGGCCTCTCGGGACAATACGACGCCCTCCGCCTCCGCACGGTCCGCGACCGGCGCCAGCGCCCCCACCCACAGCTCGGCCGTCACCTCGCGCACCCACCCCCGCCGCTCCAGCTCCGTGCACAGCAGTTCCTGCGTGCCCTCGGCGCCGGTCGCCGTCTGGACGTACGCGGGCAGCCCGCGATCGCCGTACCAGCGGCGTACGGCCTCCAGCGCCTCGTCGAGCGGCAGGCCCGGGTCGCCGAGCGGGAGCACGGAGTTGGCCCGCCGGGTGAACCCGGACGCCGCCCTGAGCTCCCACGCGCCCAGCCACTCGCTCTCCACCGGCCGCCACGCCCGGGCGGACACCCGGGCGAGCTCCTCGTACGAGGCGGCGGGACCCCGGCGGCGGGCCGGCGCGGCCGGCACCACCTTGCCCGCGACCAGTGCGGATTCCGGTATGCGGACGGTCTCACCACTCTTCCGTGTGATCAGCAGCACACCGTCGTCCCATGATGTGAGAACACCCACCGTGTCGGTGAACTTCTCTTCCGTGACCCCAGGGTCGCTCAACCGCCGTACCGAGACGCGTTTGCCCACGTCAGCAGCGGTGATACGGACCTCCAGGCGCCCGGCGGCCGAGAATTCCACAGGTCGGTTCACCCCTCCTGTTCGGATCATGCCCAAGAACGGAGATACTAGGGGCGGGCATCGACGACGCCGCGCTCCCGCGCGCCAGGCGGCGGAGCCTGAGGAGGCCCGCCAGCGCCCTATCGAGGAGGAACGACAGCGTGACCTACGTCATCGCGCAGCCTTGTGTCGACGTCAAGGACAAGGCGTGCATCGAGGAGTGCCCGGTCGACTGCATCTACGAGGGCCAGCGGTCCTTGTACATCCACCCGGACGAATGCGTCGACTGTGGGGCCTGTGAGCCGGTCTGCCCGGTCGAGGCCATCTTCTACGAGGACGACACTCCGGAGGAGTGGAAGGACTACTACAAGGCGAACGTCGAGTTCTTCGACGAGCTCGGCTCCCCCGGCGGCGCCAGCAAGCTGGGTCTGATCGAGCGGGACCACCCCTTCATCGCCGCGCTGCCGCCGCAGGCGTAAGCACAGAAAGCGGCCCGCACACCCGTGCCGCCTCGGTCCCGTACGGCCTGATCACCCTGATCGCCGTACGGGGCCGAGGCGTTTGCCGTATCGACGAAAGCGAGCAAGTGACCGTGTCCGCAGTCTCCGACCGGCTGCCCACCTTCCCCTGGGACAAGCTGGAGCCGTACAAGAAGACGGCCGCCGCGCACCCGGACGGCATCGTCGACCTGTCCGTCGGCACGCCCGTCGACCCGGTCCCGGACCTGATCCAGAAAGCCCTCATCGACGCGGCGGACTCCCCGGGCTACCCGACCGTCTGGGGCACGCCGGCGCTGCGCGACGCGATCACCGGGTGGCTGGAGCGCCGGCTCGGCGCCCGTGACGTCACCCACCGCCACGTCCTGCCGGTCGTCGGCTCCAAGGAACTCGTCGCCTGGCTGCCGACCCAGCTGGGCCTGGGCCCCGGCGACCGGGTGGCGTACCCGCGCCTGGCCTACCCCACCTACGAGGTGGGCGCCCGTCTGGCCCGCGCACAGTACGAGGCCTACGACGACCCGACCGAGCTGGACCCTGCGGGCCTGAAGCTCCTCTGGCTCAACTCGCCGTCCAACCCGACCGGCAAGGTCCTCTCCAAGGCCGAGCTGACCCGGATCGTCGCCTGGGCCCGCGAGCACGGCGTCCTCGTCTTCTCCGACGAGTGCTACATCGAGCTGGGCTGGGAGGCGGACCCGGTCTCGGTGCTGCACCCGGACGTCAACGGCGGCTCCCACGACGGCCTGGTCTCCGTCCACTCCCTCTCCAAGCGCTCCAACCTGGCGGGCTACCGCGCCGCCTTCCTGGCCGGCGACCCGGCCGTCCTCGCGCCCCTGCTGGAGATCCGCAAGCACGGCGGCATGATGACGTCCGCGCCCACGCAGGCGGCGGTCGTGGCGGCCCTCTCGGACGACACCCACGTCCACGAGCAGCGCGAGCGCTACGCGGCCCGCCGCACGGCCCTGCGCGACGCCCTGCTGCGCCACGGCTTCCGCATCGAACACAGCGAGGCCAGCCTCTACCTGTGGGCGACGCGCGACGAGTCCTGCTGGCGGACGGTGGCCCACCTGGCCGACCTCGGCATCCTGGTGGCCCCGGGCGACTTCTACGGCCCGGCGGGCGAGAGCTTCGTGCGCGTGGCCCTGACGGCGACGGACGAGCGCGTACGGGCGGCGGTGCGGCGGCTGGCGTGAACGGCCGTACGACAGGCGGAGACGACAGGCGAAGGGGCTCGGGAAGAACGTCTTCCCGAGCCCCTTCCCCGCGCGCCCGCGTCAGCCGACCGGCAGGCCCTTCACCGGCAGCGTCTGGGCCGACGGCAGACCGCCGCCCTTGGTGAGCGAGTCCGTCGGCAGCCCGCCCTTCGTCGCCGTCTTCGCCGTGTCGCCGAGGACGTCCCCGGCGGAGCCCGCCGCGTCCCCCGCGGTCTGCTGGGCCGCCGGCGCCGCCTTCTTCGCCAGCTTGCCACCGGTCTTGCCCGCGGCCGGCACCGCCTTCTCGACGGTCGAACCGCCGGTCGCACCCGCGACCTTGGTGACGTTCTGCGCCGCACCGTCGACCGTGTTGCCCATGGTCGCCCCGTCCAGGGCGGTCAACCCGCCGAGGCTCGGGGTGGAGGGCAGTTGGGTGGCCGCGCTCGCGGAGCCGGCCGCACCGACCCCGGCGGCCGCTCCCGCTGCGACGAGCAGCGCGGCACGGGCGATCCGGCGGGTCAGGGGGAGGGACATGATGCTCCTTGTACGGGAGGGGTCTTGCTCGGACGCGATGACTACCGCTCGAAACCCCCCGGAGGTTGCGGAGCAATAACGTAAAGAGTTGGTAATGCGTCGCATTATCGGCTGCGGATAAAAACGGGCAAAAAGCGCCCGGTCCGAAAGTGTGCCGAATCCTTACAGCCCTTTGCTCCCAAGGGATTTCCCGCTTCGGCGAGTGACCGCGCGAAAACCTGCGCACCCCCCGGTCCGCACCCGCCCCGCGTAACCCGGGCGGGTGAAGACCCGCACTACTGACCAGTGACGATTCGCACCGCGCCGGCCGTCTTCGCCGTCCCGGCGCCCTGCGCACCGACCGTGCGCCACGCCCCGTCCGCGGTCCCGGCGGTCCACTCCCGCCCGCCGAAGGAGACGCGCTCGATGTGCAGCGCCGAGGCGTTGGCCACCGCCCAGTGGGCGAGCTGCCACCCGCGCTGCCGCGCGCTGCGGCCCCTGGCCGGACTGCCGGCGGCGGTCACCGGCAGCGTCACGGTCCGGCCGTCCGTCCGCTCGCTCGGCGACGGCGACGCCTTCCGCCCGCTCACCTCGGCGCCCGCCTCCTGGAGCACGTCCCGCCCGAAGTCGCGCACGAGAGCGGCCCGTACGGCGTCCGGCCCGGCCTGCGTCACGGTGGCGTCGGGGCTGCCCTGGCAGGTCAGCGTGGCCGGCGAGTCGCCGGTCAGGGCGGCGGCGAGCAGCGTCGCGTCCGGCTCGTGCTTGGCGTACGCCTCCGGGTAGCCGCTGCGCTGCACGCGCTGCGCGGCGACGGTGAGCGGCAGCTCCGTGTAGTCGTGGACCTTGGCGAGGTGCTCGTAGAAGACGCCCGCCGCGTACGTCGGGTCCAGGATCTGCTTCTCGGTGCCCCAGCCCTGCGACGGCCGCTGCTGGAACAGGCCCAGCGAATCCCGGTCGCCGTGCGCGAGGTTGCGCAGCCCGGACTCCTGCAGCGAGGTCGCCAGCGCGATGGCCACGGCCCGCTCGGGCATGCCGCGCCCGGTGCCGACGGCGGCGATGGTCGCCGCGTTCACCGCCTGCTCCGGCGTGAACTCGTACTCCGCGCCGTCGGCCTTGCCGGAGACCACCCTGCAGCCCGGACCTCTGCCCCCGGTGACGTACTGCACCGCGAGGTACCCCGCGACGGCGAGCAGGACCACGAAGGCCGCCCCGATACGGAAGAGGCGGCCGCGACGCTTGAGGGCGGACGACGGCTCTGGCACGCCGTACAAGGTAGCGGAGGCCCACGGGACGCAGGAGCCGGGTGTGGACGAAGGGAAAAGGCCCGGCGGGATAGGGTCGACGGCATGGCCGACACCCCGCTTGACCTCACGCTGGACGCCGCCCGGCTCACCGCGCAGCTCGTCGACTTCCCGTCCGAGAGCGGCACCGAGAAGCCCCTCGCCGACGCGATCGAGACCGCCCTGCGCGCACTGCCGCACCTGACGGTCGACCGGTTCGGCAACAACGTCGTGGCCCGTACGCGGCTGGGCCGCGCGGAGCGGGTGATCCTCGCCGGCCACATCGACACGGTCCCGATCGCCGGCAACGTTCCCTCCCGGCTCGACGAGGACGGCGTGCTGTGGGGCTGCGGCACCTGCGACATGAAGTCCGGGGTGGCGGTGCAGCTGCGCATCGCGGCCACCGTGCCGGCCCCCAACCGCGACCTGACCTTCGTCTTCTACGACAACGAGGAGGTCGCCGCCGAGCTCAACGGCCTCAGGCACGTCGCCGAGGCGCACCCCGAGTGGCTGGAGGGCGACTTCGCGGTGCTGCTGGAGCCGTCGGACGGCGAGGTCGAGGGCGGCTGCCAGGGCACCCTCCGGGTGCTGCTGAAGACCGCCGGCGAACGGGCCCACTCGGCGCGCGGCTGGATGGGCTCCAACGCCATCCACGCGGCCGCCCCGATCCTGGCCCGCCTGGCCGCGTACACGCCCCGCCACCCGGTGATCGACGGCCTGGAGTACCGCGAGGGCCTGAACGCGGTCGGCATCTTCGGCGGGGTGGCGGGCAACGTCATCCCCGACGAGTGCGTGGTCACCGTCAACTTCCGCTACGCCCCCGACCGCACCGAGGAGGAGGCCCTCGCCCACGTGCGCGAGGTGTTCGCGGACTGCGGGGTCGAGGAGTTCGTCGTCGACGACCACAGCCCCGGCGCGCTGCCCGGCCTGTCCCACCCCGCCGCCGCGGCCTTCATCGAGGCGGTGGGCGGCACCCCGAAGCCCAAGTACGGCTGGACCGACGTCTCCCGGTTCTCCTCCCTCGGCGTCCCCGCGGTCAACTACGGCCCCGGCAACCCGCACCTGGCGCACAAGCGGGACGAGCGGGTGGAGACGGCGAAGATCCTCGCGGGGGAGGAGCGCCTGCGGGCGTGGCTGTCCGCATAGGGGCGCTGCACGGCGGACATGCTCACGTCCCCCGTCCGTAACCCGCGTAGATCTACGCTGAGGTGGAAACACCGCAAGCGGAGGGAGCGCACATGGCTACCGGGAACCCCGAGGGCAAGAAGGTGCCGCCGGATGAGCAGCGACTCGGACCGGTCCTCCGACGACGAGGCCAGGTGACGGCCAGCACGACCGACCAGCGGCTGCTGGACGCGGGCGGACCCTCGGACTGGGTCCACACCGACCCCTGGCGGGTGCTGCGCATCCAGTCGGAGTTCATCGAGGGCTTCGGCACGCTCGCCGAACTCCCGCCCGCGATCAGCGTGTTCGGCTCGGCCCGGACACCGGTCGACTCGCCGGAGTACGAGGCGGGCGTACGGCTCGGCCGCGGGCTGGTGGAGGCCGGCTGGGCGGTGATCACCGGCGGCGGGCCCGGCGCCATGGAAGCCGCCAACAAGGGCGCCTGCGAGGCGAAGGGGATCTCCGTCGGCCTCGGCATCGAGCTGCCCTTCGAGCAGGGCCTGAACCCCTACGTCGACATCGGCCTGAACTTCCGTTACTTCTTCGTGCGGAAGATGATGTTCGTCAAGTACGCGCAGGGCTTCGTCGTCCTGCCCGGCGGCCTCGGCACCCTCGACGAGCTCTTCGAGGCCCTGACCCTGGTCCAGACCCAGAAGGTGACCCGCTTCCCGATCGTCCTGTTCGGCAGCGCCTACTGGGGCGGCCTGGTCGACTGGCTGAAGAACACGCTGGTCGCCCAGGGCAAGGCGTCGGAGAACGACCTGCTGCTGTTCCACGTCACGGACGACGTCGACGAGGCGGTCGCGCTGGTGTCGAAGGAGGCCGCCCGGTAGGGCCCCCGCCTACGCGAGCCCCCGGCGGGCGACCGCCGGGGGCCGGTGCCCCGCGATCGACGCCACCATGTCCAGCACCTGCCGCGTCTCGGCCACCTCGTGCACGCGGTAGACCTGCGCGCCCAGCCACGCCGAGACGGCGGTCGTCGCCAGCGTGCCGATCACCCGCTCCTTGACGGGCCGGTCCAGCGTCTCGCCCACGAAGTCCTTGTTGGACAGGGAGACCAGCACGGGCCACCCCGTCTCGACCATCTCCCCGAGCCGCCGCGTCGCCTCCAGGCTGTGCCGCGTGCTCTTGCCGAAGTCGTGCCCGGGGTCGATCAGGATCGACTCCCGCGGCACGCCCAGCCCGGCCGCCCGCTCCGCCAGCCCCAGCGTCACCCGCAGGATGTCCGCCATGACGTCGTCGTACGTCACCCGGTGCGGCCGTGTCCGCGGCTCGGCGCCGCCCGCGTGCGTGCACACCAGCCCGACCCGGTACCGCGCGGCGACCTCGGCCAGCCCGGGGTCGACCCCGCCCCACGCGTCGTTCAGCAGGTCGGCGCCGGCCTCGCACACCGCCTCCCCGACCTCCGCCCGCCAGGTGTCCACGCTGATCACGACGTCCGGGAAGCGGCGCCGCACCTCCGCGACGAACCCGACCGTGCGGCGCGCCTCCTCCGCGGCGGTCACCTCCTCGCCCGGGCCCGCCTTGACCCCGCCGATGTCGATGATCGCCGCGCCCTCGGCCACGGCCTGCTCCACGCGCGCGAGGGCGGGCTCGTCGCGGAACGTGGCCCCCTGGTCGTAGAAGGAGTCCGGGGTCCGGTTCACGATCGCCATGATCACCGGCTCGTGCGCTCCGAACTCGCGCCTGCCCAGCCTGAGCATCCCCTGTGACCTTTCCTGGTACGTCCTGGGTGTCGTGGCCTTTCGGCCGCCTGCGACCCTAACTGTCAGCCTCGCATGGCACGATCGGAGCCTGACACATCCGGCTGCTGCTTCTGCACACGCAGCACTGCAACAGAGCGTGGGGACCACAGCGATGGTTATGTTCCTGTTCCTGGTCGTGGCTCTCGCCGTCGTGGTCGGCGCGGTCACGCTGGCCGTGGTGGGCGGCGGCGAGGGCGACGGACCGCTGCCGGAGGCCGCTGCGGAGCGGCTCCAGGACCCGCTGCCCCCCGACCGCCCGGTCAGCCGCGCCGACGTCGACGCCCTGCGCTTCCCGCTCGCCGCCCGCGGCTACCGCATGGCGGACGTCGACGACGCCCTGAACCGGCTGGGCGCCGAGCTCGCCGAGCGCGACGCCCGCATCGCCGACCTGGAGTCCGCGCTGGCGGGCGCGCGGGCCGCCGCGCACGTCTCCATGGAGAAGCCGGCGCACGGCCAGGAGGAACACCAGTGAGCGACGGATCGGCCCTCGCCGGCCCGGACGGCGCCCTGCGCTGCCCCTGGGCCCTGTCCACCCCGGACTACGTCACCTACCACGACGAGGAGTGGGGCCGCCCGGTCCACGGCGACGACGCCCTGTACGAACGCCTCAGCCTGGAGGCCTTCCAGTCGGGCCTCTCCTGGATCACGATCCTGCGCCGGCGCGCGGGCTTCCGCGCCGCGTTCGCCGACTTCAGGATCGAGAAGGTGGCCGCCTTCACGGAGGCCGACCGCGAGCGCCTGCTGGCCGACGCCGGCATCATCCGCAACCGCGCCAAGATCGACGCGACCCTGGCCAACGCGCGCGTGCTCGCCCAGTGGGCGCCGGGCGAGCTGGACGAGCTCGTCTGGTCCCACGCCCCGGCCCCGGGCCCGGCCCCGAAGACGCTGGCGGACGTCCCGGCGGTCACCCCCGAGTCGACGGCGCTGTCGAAGGCCCTGAAGAAGCGGGGCCTGCGTTTCGTGGGGCCGACGACGGCGTACGCGCTGATGCAGGCGTGCGGACTGGTGGACGACCACCTGGAGGCGTGTGCCGCACGCCGGCTGTGACCTCGCCGGTACGGCTCAGCGGCCCAGGTACTTCGGCTGCTCCTTGTTCACGAACGCCTCCACCGCGATCACGTGGTCCTCAGAGGACCCCGCCCGCGTCTGCAGCTCATCCTCCTTGTCCAGCGTCTCGGAGAGCGTGTGCGAGAACCCGTACGCCACCGCCTCCTTGATCGCCGCGTAGGCCACCGTCGGCCCCTGGGCCAGCGCCCGGGCCACCTTCTCGGCCTCCGCCCGCAGCTCGGCGGCGGGCACCAGCCGGTTGACGATCCCCAGCTCGTACGCCTCCTGCGCCTTGACGCTCCGGGGGAAGAGCAGCAGGTCGGCGGCCCGGCCGGGTCCCACGACCCGCGGCAGCGTCCAGGACATGCCGGAGTCGGCGGTCAGGGCGACCCCGGCGAAGGAGGTGTTGAAGGCGGCCGTGTCCGCGGCGAGGCGGTAGTCCGCGGCCAGCGCGAGCCCGAAGCCGGCCCCCGCGGCGACCCCGTTCACGCCCGCCACCACGGGCTTCGGCATCCCGGCCAGCGCCCGCACGATGGGGTTGTAGTGCTCCCGCACCGTGCTCATCGTCTGCCCGGACCCCGTCTCCCGGTCCTGCGCCAGCAGCCCGATGTGCTCCTTGAGGTCCTGGCCCACGCAGAACGCCCGCTCCCCGGCGGCGGTCAGCAGCACCGCCCGTACGGAGCCGTCCTCGGCCGCGGCGTGCACCGCCTCCCGCAGAGCGACCTTCGTCGCGATGTTCAGCGCGTTCATCGCCTCCGGTCGGTTCAGCGTGATGGTGGCGAGTCCGTCGCTCACCTCGTAGAGCACGGTGTCGGCCATGGCGGTCCCCTCCGTTGGTACGACCGGTCGGTACGTCCTGGTACGAGGACAGCATGACGGAGATCGCCGTGCGTGCACCGGAACGGACGTGTGACCTCCGTCAAAGAATTCGGCCCGCTTTTCGCCCGGCGCAGGTCCGCGCGGCGGCGCAGTATCGCAGTCACATCGCCGAATTGAGTGGTTTTGCTCGCGCGCGTTGCCCAAGCGATGCCGACTGATGTTGGTCATCGGGTCCTGAGATGCGGGATAATGGCCTGGAAGCAATGTGTTCGACGCCGGTGTCGCGTGTCCCAGTCCCACGCTGTGGCCCGCGCGTGCCCTCCCAGGGCCGTCGGCTTTGACGATGAGCTGGTTTCAGGAAGGGGAACGAGCATGGCGGCCATGAAGCCGCGGACGGGCGACGGCCCGCTCGAGGTGACCAAGGAGGGGCGGGGCATCGTCATGCGCGTTCCGCTCGAAGGCGGCGGTCGGCTCGTCGTCGAGCTGACCCCTGACGAGGCCGACGCGCTCGGCGACGCCCTCAAGAAGGTCGTCGGCTGACGCGGAAGCGACCCTACCCTTTCAGCCGCCCCGGCATCCAAGCGGTGCCGGGGCGGCTGTTTGCGCGTCCCGTCACCGCTTGACGGCGCACAGCAGACCGTCGCCCACCGGCAGCAGCGAGGGCACCAGCTCCTGGCTCTCGCGCACCGCCCGCAGCAGCTCCCGCAGCCGGAGGACCTCCGTCGGCTGCGGACCGGAGTCGACCGTCCGGCCGTTGGCGAAGACGCCCTCGAAGACCACCAGGCCCCCCGGACGGAGCAGGCGCAACGATTCAGCGAGGTAGTCCATGACCTCCTGCCGGTCACCGTCGCAGAAGACGAGGTCGTAGCCGGCGTCGGCGAGGCGGGGCAGCACGTCCAGCGCGCGGCCCGGGATGAAGCGGGCCCGGTTGCTGGCGAAACCGGAGGCGCGGAAGGCCTGGCGGGCGAACTGCTGGTGCTCCGGCTCGGGATCGACGGTGGTCAGGACGCCGTCGGGGCGCATGCCGTGCAGCAGGTGGATGCCGGAGACGCCGGTGCCGGTGCCGATCTCGGCCACCGCCTTGGCGTCGACGGAGGCCGCCAGCAACCGCAGCGCGGAGCCCGTGCCGGGCGACACCGAGCGCAGCCCCGCCTCACGGGCCCGGTCGCGGGCCCAGCGCAGCGCTTCGTCCTCGGCGGCATAGGCGTCGGCGAACGCCCAGCTTGCCTGCCGGTTGCCGGTAATGACCCTCTCCTGTCCCCGTGGTTGCCTGGGCGTGACTGTATCCGTTGGGCCCGGGAACCCGCAGATGGGACCAGGCGTTTAGAGGGGTGGGAACGCCGACGGGGGGACACAGTTGGATCACGAAGCGGGGCGGGGCTCAGAGCAACTGCAGACGCAGCGGCCCGAGCCGTATCACCCCAGATCAAATTCTCGTAAAACCGCTTATCCGGTCCTAACGGGCGAGGTGGCTATGGTAGGGGCTCCACTGGACACCACCAGAGCTGACAGGGGAGGTGCGGCCGCGCCCAACGGGGATCGGGGAGGAGTGCTGCGGCGCTTCCTCGGATCGGCGGGCAGGCCGAAATCCGTGAACGACACCGCTGCTGACCACAGCCACGCCGACGCCTTCGCGGGCGAGGCCCAGACCGCGACTTTCTCCACCGACGCGGACGGGCAGGCGTGGACTCCGCCCACCTGGGAGGAGATCGTCAGCACACACAGTGGGCGCGTCTACCGACTGGCCTACCGCCTCACCGGCAACCAGCACGACGCCGAGGACCTCACCCAGGAGGTCTTCGTCCGCGTCTTCCGCTCCCTGTCGACCTACTCGCCGGGCACCTTCGAGGGCTGGCTGCACCGCATCACGACCAACCTCTTCCTGGACATGGTCCGCCGCAAGCAGCGCATCCGCTTCGACGCCCTCGGCGAGGACGCGGCCGAGCGCCTGCCCAGCCGCGAGCCCAACCCCCAGCAGGTCTTCAACGACGCCCACTTCGACGCGGACGTCCAGCAGGCCCTGGACACCCTCGCGCCCGAGTTCCGCGCCGCGGTCGTCCTGTGCGACATCGAGGGACTGTCGTACGAGGAGATCGCCGCCACCCTCGGCGTCAAGCTCGGCACGGTCCGCTCCCGCATCCACCGCGGCCGCTCCCAGCTGCGCAAGGCTCTCGCGCACCGCGCACCGCAGGCCCGTTCGGCCGAGCGCCGCCCCTTCGTGGCCGTGCCCGCCCTGGGGGGAGGGGGCGCGACCGCGTGAGTGGATCACGACCCGGGCCCATCGAGGGGCGCCTGTCCGAGCAGCATCTGGGAGACCGACTCTCCGCCCTGGTGGACGGAGAGCTCGGTCATGAGTCGCGCGAGCGGGTCCTCGCCCACCTGGCCACCTGCGCCCGGTGCAAGGCGGAGGCCGACGCACAGCGGCAGCTGAAGAACGTCTTCGCGGAGGCGGCGCCCCCGCCGCCCTCCGAGAGCTTCCTGGCCCGGCTCCAGGGGCTCCCCGGAGGGGGTGACGATCCGGACGGCGGCTCGCCGTTCGGCGGGGGAAGAATCCCCGGCTCGGCCTCCGGCAAGTTCGGCGCGAGCGGAATCTCCGCCGCCTCCGCCGTCTCGGGAGTCTTCGGACTGAAGCGCGGCGACCGCTTCGAGTTCGACTACGTCCCCTCGGGTTCGCACGCCGCGCCCGCGCTGCCCGCCTCCGACCGCGGTTTCCCCATCCATGACGTCAGCCGGCACGAGACCGAGCGCTCCGCCTCGCGCGGGCTGCGCTTCGCGTTCGTCGCCGCCGGGGCCGTCTCGCTCGCCGCGATCGCGCTCGGCGGGGTCACGGGCGCCGGCCCGACCGACACCGTGGACGCGCGCGGCACGGGCGCCGGCAGCAATGTGACCCCGATGCGTACGGCGGGGACGGGAGCCGCGACGGCGCCCGAGACCCAGCGCCGCCGTGCCGTCGGCCCGCTGCTCGCCGGCGGCCAGCGCACGCTCGGTGACACCCCGGTCGCCCCGACCGCGGTGTCCGCGCCCCTGCTGCCCGGCGTGCCGCGGCCCGCCGACGCCGGGCGGGCCCAGGAGGCCATGCACACGCTGACCACGCCCGTGGTGGCCGGCGCGGCGGTCATGTCCCCGTTGATACGTCCGCTCGACGCGGCCCCCGCTCCCAGCACGCCGTTCGCCCTGACCTCGTGGACCAGCGTGCCCGAGGTCGCCGTTCCCGACCTGCTCGCCGCGCCCGTCCCCGACCCGACGTCCGTCCCCTCCTCCTCTTCCACCACCCCCGCCGCCTCCCGCACCGCTCACTGACCCGCCCTCTGCGCGGCGGCCCGCGAACCTGGTTGAATCCGGGGAGTCGACGTACCGCGGCCGCCGCCGATGCGCGGGGCCGCGGCCAGTTGTGGGGAGAGCATGAACGAGGGGAAGCCCACGAAGGCCAAGTGGTGGAGCCGCCAGCGGTCTGAGGGGCCGTCGGGGGAGCTCCGTGCGGATGACGGGGACTTCGAGCTGGCCAAGCCGGTGAGCAACGCCGACGCGGACGCCGAGGCTGAGAGCCAGGGCGGGGGCGACTTCGAACTGGCGCGTCCCGCGGCGGTCGCCGACGCCGACCAGGCCCCCGCCGACGCTGCCGCCGAGGCCGGCGCCGACGCTCAGGCAGCGGCCCAGGACATCCCTGTAACCCCGGACCCCGCCGTCCCCGGGGAGCGCCCCAAGCCCCTCCACGACCCCGACCCCTACAGCACCCCGCCCTACGGAGAACCAGGCCCCTGGGCCCCGGCCCCACCGGTCCAGCACCCGGCGACCACCGCCCCGCTTCCGGCGACCGCCACCCCGCCCCCGCCCCCGGCCACCACCACCCCGCCCCCGGGCGCCCCGCTTCCTTCTCCGCCCGCCTCCCACGGCGACGCGGCCCCGGTGGCCTCCAACCCCTGGCAGAACTACGACCCCTGGTCCCCGACGCCCTTCCAGCAGCTGCCGCACATCCAGAACCCCCTGCACACCGGCGTCGCTGCCGACCCGCGGCGCTGGCGGGTCCGTAGGGGACTCGTGCTCGGTGCCGTGGCGCTGGCGCTCGTCTCCGGGGGCGTGGGCGGGGTCGTGGGGGCGTCCCTGGAGCGCAACGGCGGGGTGGGGACCGTGACCCTGCCGCAGGCCGGAAAGGAGCCCGCCGGGCGGCCTGCCGGCAGCGTGGCCGGGATCGCCGCGCGGGCGCTGCCCAGCGTGGTCACCCTGCACGTGACCGGCCAGGCGGAGTCGGGCACCGGCACCGGCTTCGTGCTCGACGGCCTCGGCCACATCCTCACCAACAACCACGTCGTCGAGCCCGCGGGATCGTCCGGCGGGATATCCGTGACCTTCAACAGCGGCGACACCGCCAAGGCCACCGTCGTGGGGCGCGACAGCGGCTACGACCTCGCCGTGGTCAAGGTGAGCGGCGTCCGGGGGCTCAAGCCCATGCCCCTGGGCAACTCCGACAACGTCCAGGTCGGCGACCCCGTCGTCGCCATCGGCGCCCCCTTCGACCTGGAGGGCACCGTCACCTCCGGGATCATCAGCGCCAAGGAACGGCCCATCACGGCCGGCGGGGAGAGCGGGGACGGCAGCGACGTGTCGTACGTGGACGCCCTGCAGACCGACGCGCCCATCAACCCGGGCAACTCCGGCGGCCCGCTCCTCGACTCCCGGGCCCGCGTCATCGGCATCAACTCCGCCATCCGGTCCGCCGACAGCGGCTCCGACCTGGAGGGCGGCCAGGCCGGCTCCATCGGCCTCGGTTTCGCCATCCCCGTCAACCAGGCCAAACGCGTCGCCGAGGAGCTCATCAACACCGGCAAGGCCACCCACCCGGTCATCGGCGTCACCCTCGACATGGGCTACACCGGCGACGGCGCCCGCGTCGGCACGAAGGCGAGCCGGGGCGGCCCCGCCGTCACCGCGGGCGGCCCCGGCGACAAGGCCGGCATCGAGCCCGGCGACGTCATCACCGAGGTCGACGGCCGGCGCGTGCACTCCGGCGAGGAGCTGATCGTCAGGACCCGGGCGCACCGCCCCGGCGACCGCCTGGTGCTGACCGTGCGACGTGACGGCAGGGAACGCAGGATCACCCTGGTGCTCGGATCGGCGGAGGGCAGCTGAGCCGGCGGCGGCCCCCTCCGGTGATCGACAGGAACCTCACAGGCAGGTTTCCCGCCCCTTGCCCCACAAGGCAAACAACCCGGAAAACCGCCACGCGGAGCCACTCGGAGCCCTCGGGACAGTACCGGTCGTACCGGATCGCCGGGTACCGTGGATCCGGCCCGGACCACGGACGACCGCACGGACCACCGAGGGCCGCGGACCGAGGGACTCGCAAGGAGCTTCAGGTGTTCAATGACATAGGACCGCTAGAGCTGGTGACGATCGTCGTCCTTGCCGTGCTCGTCTTCGGTCCGGACAAGCTCCCCAAGGTCATCCAGGACGTCATGCGGACGATCCGCAAGATCCGCGAGTTCTCGGAGAGCGCCAAGGAGGACATCCGGCAGGAGCTGGGCCCGGAGTTCAAGGACTTCGAGTTCGAGGACCTCAACCCCAAGACGTTCATCCGCAAGCACCTGGACAGCGACGAACTGGGGATCAAGGAGATCCGCAACGGCTTCGACCTGAAGAAGGAGATGGCCGAGGTCACCGAGGCGGTCCAGGGCCACGACACCGACGCGCCCTCGTCGTCCTCCGGCTCCTCCGGTTCCGGCGCCCGCGTCGACATGACCAAGAAGCCCGAAGAAGACGACCGTCCGCCCTTCGACGCGGACGCCACCTGAGCCGTACGGCCGTACGTGACGCGTTTCATACTCCGCTGAGCCCCCGCACGGCCTGAACGCGCCCCTCCACGCGACCCACGCACCGGCCGGTTTCCCTGCTGCTCGAAGCGGTGTGGCTATGCTGCCGAGTTGTTGTGCGGGCCGTATGCGAGAAAGCAACGCCGCCCGAAGGGGGGCGGGCCGCTCCGGCCCGACGAGAGCGAGGAGGCGTCCGGGCACATGGAGACGACGAGTCGGGCAGTCGCGCAGGCGCCGGCCGCGGAGGGCGGACAACAGGTCCCCTCCGCCCGGCGCACGGTCGACGGCTACCTGCGCGCGCCCTTCCCGTGGTACGGCCTCGACGAGGCGTTCACGGGGCCGCGCTGGCTGATGCAGGTCGGAACGGCGGCCGACGGGGCCGTCGAGCACGGTTCGATCGGGCACGGCGACGAGCCCTCGGTCAAGAACGAGGTGGGCTCCGCCGGGGAGCCGAGGGAGAAGTTCGCGGTGGTGGTGACCGTCGCGGCGAACCCGTCCCGGCGCAGCGCCGACGGTACGGGGCTGCTGGAGGCGACGTCGGTGTCGTCGGCGGCGTGGCTGGCCGGGGTGGGACTGCTGTCGTTCACCTGGCCCGGGCAGATGGACCACAGCCTGCGCGACGACTGGCTGGAGCAGCAGACGGAGACGGCGTGGGCGCTGGCCGACGACCTGGACGGCCCCGAGTGGTCGACGCTGTCCCTGCCCGTGGACGGCGTCCCCACGCCCTTCCACTACCGCGAGTCCGAGTTCGGCTGGGTCCTGGCCGGATCGACTCCGGAAGGGGTGCACGTGGGGGCGTACGGCAGGGGGATGAGCGCGTACGGCCTCGGCTTCGCGATGATCAAGGACATCGGCGCGTACGCCTAGCCAAGGCGAAGGGGTGCCCTCCCACCGGACGGCACCCCTCGGTCGTACGGAACCCCGTACGGGTCCTAGAACTTGTTCTTCGGCGTGATGCCCAGGGACAGGCCCGACAGCCCCCGCTGCCGCCCGCCGAGCTTCCCCGCGATGCCGCGCAGGGCCGTGCCCGCCGGGCTGTCGGGGTCGGTCAGGACCACCGGCTTGCCCTCGTCGCCGCCCTCGCGCAGCCGGACGTCGATCGGGATGGAGCCGAGGACCGGCACGGTCGTACCGGTCGTGCGCGTCAGGCCGTCCGCCACCAGCTGCCCGCCGCCCGTGCCGAAGACGTCGACCATCTCGCCGCAGTGCGGGCAGGGCAGGCCGGACATGTTCTCGACGACGCCGACGATCTTCTGGTGGGTCTGTACGGCGATGGAGCCCGCCCGCTCCGCCACCTCGGCCGCTGCCTGCTGGGGCGTCGTCACGACCAGGATCTCCGCGTTCGGGATCAGCTGGGCGACGGAGATGGCGATGTCGCCGGTGCCGGGCGGCAGGTCCAGGAGCAGCACGTCCAGGTCGCCCCAGTACACGTCGGCGAGGAACTGCTGGAGCGCGCGGTGCAGCATCGGGCCCCGCCAGACCACCGGCGCGTTGCCCGGGGTGAACATGCCGATGGAGATGACCTTCACGCCGTTCGCGGACGGCGGCATGATCATGTTCTCGACCTGGGTGGGGCGGCCGTCCGCGCCGAGCATGCGCGGCACGCTGTGGCCGTAGATGTCGGCGTCGACCACGCCCACCTTCAGGCCGTCGGCCGCCATCGCCGCCGCCAGGTTCACCGTCACCGAGGACTTGCCGACGCCGCCCTTGCCGGAGGCGACCGCGTAGACCCGGGTGAGGTTGCCGGGCTTGGCGAAGGGGACCTCGCGCTCGGCCTGGCCGCCGCGCAGGGCGTTCGCCAGCTCCTTGCGCTGCTCGTCGCTCATCACGTCGAGCGAGACGTCCACGCGCGTGACGCCCTCGACGCGGGAGACCGCCTCGGTGACGCGCTGCGTGATCGTCTCGCGCATGGGGCAGCCGGAGACCGTCAGGTACACGGTGACCGCGACGGCCCCGTCCGCGCCGATCTCCACCGACTTGACCATCCCGAGTTCCGTGATGGGGCGGTTGATCTCGGGGTCGTTCACCGTCGCCAGTGCCTCGCGCACCGCGTCTTCGCTAGCCATAAGGACGATGGTACGGCGCGCCGGCGGGGGCCCGGGACGCCCGTCAGCGGTCTTCTACGTCACGTCCCGGTGGCCGTTCTGCCGGGAATACGCCGTGCCCGTCCTGCCGTGCCTCCAGCTCCTTCATCAGGTCCTGCAGCTCCGAGCGGATCCAGTCGCGGGTGGCGACCTCGCCCAGGCCGATGCGCAGGGCGGCGATCTCGCGGGTCAGGTACTCGGTGTCGGCGATGGACCGCTCGTTCTGCTTGCGGTCCTGTTCGAGGTTGACCCGGTCGCGGTCGTCCTGCCGGTTCTGCGCGAGCAGGATCAGCGGGGCGGCGTAGGAGGCCTGCAGGGACAGCATCAGGGTCAGGAAGATGAAGGGGTAGTTGTCGAAGCGCAGGGCGCTCGGCGCGAAGACGTTCCACGCCACCCACATCACGATGACGACCGTCATCCAGACGATGAACCGGCCGGTGCCCAGGAAGCGCGCGATGCGCTCGGAGAGCCGGCCGAAGGCCTCCGGGTCCCACTCCGGCAGCAGCCGCCGGCGCGGCGGACGCGGCTGGTCCAGGCGGGCGCGGGTGCGGGTGGTGGCCGTGGCCCCCGCCGGGGTGCGCTCACGGGTGCTCTCGCGCTCAGCCGCCATGGGACGTCACCCCCTCTCCCTCGTCCGCTTCCTCGTCCGCTTTCTCGTCCGCTTTCTCGTCCAGGTGGAACTCCGTCTCGCGCCAGTCCTCGGGCAGCATGTGGTCGAGGACGTCGTCCACGGTCACCGCGCCCAGCAGCGACCCGGCCTCGTCCACGACGGGCGCCGCCACCATGTCGTACGTGGCGAAGAACCCGGCGACCTCCGGCAGCGCGGCGTTCGGGTCCAGCGGCTGCAGGTCGTCGTCGATGATCGAGCTGACCAGCGTGTACGGGGGGTCGCGCAGCAGGCGCTGGAAGTGGACGGTGCCGAGGTACTTGCCGGTCGGCGTGTCGTCGGGCGGGCGGCAGACGTATACCTGGGCGGCGAGGGCGGGGGAGAGGTCCCGGTTGCGCACCCGGGCCAGGGCGTCGGCGACGGTGGCGTCGGGCCGCAGCACGATCGGCTCGGTCGTCATCAGACCGCCCGCCGTGTGCTCCTCGTACGCCATCAGGCGTCGCATGTCGGCCGCGTCGCCGGGCTGCATCAGGGCCAGCAGCCGCTCCTGCTCCTCCGTGGGCAGCTCGGCGAGCAGGTCGGCCGCGTCGTCCGGGTCCATGGCCTCCAGGACGTCGGCGGCGCGCTCGCCCTTCAGCTTGCCGAGGATCTCGATCTGGTCGTCCTCCGGGAGCTCTTCGAGGACGTCGGCCAGGCGGTCGTCGTCGAGGGCCGCGGCGACCTCGGCGCGCCGCTTCGGGGACAGGTGGTGCAGGACGTTGGCGAGGTCGGCGGGGCGCAGCTGCTCGAAGGTGGCCAGGAGGTTCTCCGCGCCCTGTCCGTGCTCCTCCAGTGAGAAGCCGGTGACCGCGGACCACTCGACGGTCAGCGTCTCGCCCTTGGCCCGCCTGAACGTTCCGCCCCGGCGCCCCTTGCGGACGAAGACGCGGTCGATCTCCCAGTCCCGGCGCGCCGGCAACTGCTGCACCGACAGGTCCAGGACGGTGACCTCCTCGCCGCTCTCGGCGAGCGTGACGCGCCGGTCGAGCAGCTCGCCGAAGACCAGGCGCTCGGTGGGACGCTGCTCGAAGCGGCGGACGTTGAGCACGCCGGTGGTGATGACCTGGCCGGACTCGATGCTGGTGACCCGGGTCATGGGCAGGAAGATGCGGCGCCGGGTGGACAGTTCGACGACCAGCCCGAGCAGACGCGGGGGCCGTCGCCCGACGCGCAGCATGACGACCAGATCGCGTACGCGGCCCACCTGGTCGCCGTTCGGATCGAAGACGGCGACGCCGGCGAGGTGCGAGACGAAGATCCGCGGCGCGCCCGCTGCCATGATTGCGCCTCCTTTTCGTACGAGTTCGTACACGTTTCGACAGAATGGTTCCTGCGAGCTTGCGACTTGCGTCTGTTATCCGAAATGCCCGGTCAAGTGGGCTTCAGGCTAGCCCGTCCCGATCAGGGCCGCCCCGGTGGGGGTCCGGACGGACTGCCTCCGCCAGGCCCTGGCCGTCCCGGTACGCTGCCGTACGCCTCCGACGTCCCGCCACAGAAAGGCAGCCCCACCTGTGACTGCGATGCGCCAGGGCCGTTTCCGCCGGACCGCGCTGCCCGGTGCGCTGTGCGCCGCGGCGATCGCCCTGGCGGGCTGCGGCGGCGATCCCGACGCGGGCACGAACGGGGTCGGCAAGCTGCCGGCCGACCAGATCCAGTCGCGCACCCGCAAGGCCGCCGAGTCCGCGCAGGCGGTGCGCCTGTCGGGGACGGTGGTCACCAGCGGGCGCACGTACACGCTCGACATGCGGCTGAAGTCCGACGGCGGGACCGGCTCGGTCACCTCCAAGGGCGCCTCCTTCAAGCTGCTGCGGATCGGCGAGCAGCTCTTCCTCAAGGCGGACGCGCAGTTCTGGACGCGCGAGGGCGGCGACGGCGACACGGCCGCGGGCGACAAGCTCGAGGGCAAGTACGTCAAGGTGCCCAAGGGCGACCCCTCGTACAAGAAGTTCAGCGGCTTCACGGACAAGGACGTCCTCCTCGACGGTCTGCTGACGCTGCACGGCTCTCTCAGCACGGACGGCCACCACGAGCAGTCGGGTACCCGCACCATCCGCATCACCGGCGACGACGGCTCCGGCGGCACCCTCGACGTCTCCCTGGAGGGCAAGCCGTACCCGCTGCGCCTGGCCCGGGCCGGCGGCGCCGGCACGCTGACCTTCTCGGCCTGGGACCAGGACTTCGCCCTGACGCAGCCGGCGAAGGGCGAGACCGTGGACTACGGCAAGCAGCTGCCGACGTCGTAGTCCCGGCCCGGCTATCCGCGCCGGCGCCGTTTCAGCAGCAGCCGCGGCAGCCCCGCGGGAACGGGCCGGCGGGTCGTCGCCGGCGTCGGCAGGGGCGCCTCGGCCAGCGAGTCGTCCGGCAGCGGTGCGGTCGGGCCGGCCGGCTCCAGGCGCAGCACCCGGCACTCGCGTGCCCAGCGCCCCGTCATCGCCTCCCCGTCGGGCGCGTTGAGCCGCTTGCCCTTCAGCTCGGCGACCGCCGCCTGCCACGCCTCGGACTCCGGCGCCAGCTCCACGACCTTGGCGCTCCACGTCACCAGGCGGCCGCCCTTGTCCTTGCTGCGGACGGTCACCTCGGCCGCCGCGCCGTCGGCCAGCCCCGGCAGCGGCTGCTCGCCCGGCCCGTCGCCGACCACGCAGGCCGCGCCCTCGTGCCACACGTGCCACAGCGCGCGGGCCGGGACGCCGGGGCCCTTGACCCAGACGAGGCCGGACTTCTTCGTGGCCTCCTCGACGAGGGCCTGGTCGAGCAGCTCGCTTGTCATGTGCCCAGCCTATCCAGGCGCTCTCACAGCCAGCCGTTGCGCTTCAGGGCCCGGTGGATGCCGATACAGAGGACGACGGTGAG
This sequence comes from Streptomyces sp. 7R007, assembly GCF_054850255.1. Lineage (NCBI taxonomy): Bacteria > Bacillati > Actinomycetota > Actinomycetes > Kitasatosporales > Streptomycetaceae > Streptomyces > Streptomyces sp. 7R007. Next base: position 43,784 of record NZ_JBTWMV010000041.1, read on the forward strand.
GCCGAGGACGGTCGGGTAGCCGTAGCGCCAGTGCAGCTCGGGCATGTGGTCGAAGTTCATGCCGTAGACCCCGGTCACCATCGTCGGTACGGCGATGATCGCGGCCCAGGCCGTGATCTTGCGCATGTCCTCGTTCTGCGCGACGGACGCCTGGGCGAGGTTGGCCTGGAGGATCGAGTTGAGCAGCTCGTCGAAGCCGACGACCTGCTCCTGGACGCGGGCGAGGTGGTCGGCGACGTCCCGGAAGTACTTCTGGATGTCCGGGTCGATCAGCCGCATCGGCCGCTCGCTCAGCAGCTGCATGGGGCGCAGCAGCGGCGAGACCGCCCGCTTGAACTCCAGCACCTCGCGCTTGAGCTGGTAGATCCGCGCCGAGTCCACACCGCGCGAGACCCCGCCGCGCCGCCCCGGCGAGAACACCTCGGTCTCCACCTCGTCGATGTCGTCCTGCACGGCGTCGGCGACCGCGACGTACCCGTCGACGACGTGGTCGGCGATGGCGTGCAGCACGGCCGAGGGGCCCTTGGCGAGCAGCTCCGGGTCGTCCTGCAGCCGGTGCCTGAGGGCGCGCAGCGAGCCCTGGCCGCCGTGCCGGACGGTGATGAAGAAGTCCCGGCCGGTGAAGCACATGACCTCGCCGGTCTCCACGACCTCGCTGTTGGCGGTGAGCCGGTCGTGCTCGACGTAGTGAATGGTCTTGAAGACGGTGAACAGGGAGTCGTCGTAGCGCTCCAGCTTGGGCCGCTGGTGCGCCTGGACGGCGTCCTCCACGGCCAGCGGGTGCAGCCCGAACTCGCTCGCGATGCCGGCGAACTCGGCCTCGGTCGGCTCGTGCAGCCCGATCCAGACGAAGCCGCCGTCGCGGCGCACCTGGCGCATCGCCTCGTGCGGGGTCAGCGGCTTGCCGGTGTCGACGCGGGCGCCGTCGCGGTAGACGGCGCAGTCGACGACGGCCGAGGGAGTGCCGGGGGCGCGGGTCGTGTCGTACGCGCCGCCGTCCTTGCGCAGGGAGATGCGGGACGGGCGGACCACGGCACGCAGGTCACGGATCATCGACATGGCTGGCTCCTTCGCGACGGGCAGCGAAAGGGCGCCGACGACGGGTGGAACTGCCCGGAATGAGGACGTCCTGGCCCGATGTTTGGCACGTCCACAAAGCGGGGAGCACCGCACCGTCGCGGTGGCGGGCTTCGCTACCGATTCAGATCAGACAGATCAGGCAAAACGAAACGAAGTGCTCTTCCGCGGGAGGACGCGAACCTGGAAGGCGGCGGTCAGCCAGAGCCGGATCGGCTACATCAGCGGCGGGAAGAGCGAGTGGTACTGCACGGGTGACTTCGATCCATGACAGCCCCACCTCCTCCGGCCGGTCCCTCGTAAGGGAGTCTCCATCGGCGTCGGGACTCGACTCGCGACTCCCCCAGTGCCTGAACGGCCTGGGCGGTGCCCCCATGCGTGCTGCCCCGAACGACCGGGCCAGAGTATCAGCCGCCCGAAGTGTCAAGGCGCTGCTTTGCCCGGTACTGACGAGTTCTATGCTCGCCGCATGGTTGATGTTCTTGCTCTGGTCGAGGCACGGTTGCGCACCGCGCTGGGCGAACCGGACGCCCGCGCGGCGGTCACCTTCCTCGGCACGGACCGCATCGAGGTGCTCCGTTTCCACGAGGGGGACATCGTCCGCTACGCCACCCTCGGCATGTCCGCGCAGCCCATGAGCGACCCCACGGCGCTGGTCGCCGACCCGGTCAAGGGCCCGCGTGCCGAGCTCGTCCTCTCCGTCCGCGGCGGCCTCGCCGACACCGACAAGGCGCTGCGCCCGCTCGCCGTCCTCGCCGCGTCCCCGCAGGTCGAGGGCGTGATCGTGACCCCGGGCGCCTCACTCGACGTCGGCGAGCCGCTGTGGCCCGGCGCGCCGTTCACCTCGGTCCTGGTCGCCGAGCCCGGTGGACTGGTCGAGGACCTCGCGCTCGACGAGCCCCTCGACCCGGTCCGCTTCCTGCCCCTGCTGCCGATGACCCCGAACGAGGCCGCCTGGAAGCGCGTGCACGGCGCCCAGGCGCTCCAGGAGCGCTGGCTGACGCACGGGACGGACCTGCGTGATCCGTCCCGTGCGTCGGTCTCGTTGACGTGAGCAAGCTCACCAACGGGTAGGCGGCCCGCGTCAGTTGCGCGGCCTCAGTTGGCGAAGACGGTGACGCCGTCCTCGGTCGCGTGCTTCGGCTCCAGCTCCTCGGCCTCGTGTGCGAGCGCCTTGCGCCGTACGACGACCACGAGCGCGCCGGCCACGGCGGTGACCGCGGCCACCACGAACGGGACGTGGATGTCGGTCCACTCCTCGATCTTCGGCGCGAAGTAGGGCGCGGCGGCCGCCGCGAACCAGCGCACGAAGTTGTAGCCGGCGCTCGCCACCGGGCGCGGCGCGTCCGAGACGCCGAGCGCGAGCTCCGTGTAGACGGTGTTGTTCACGCCGATGAACGCGCCGGACAGGACCGTGCAGACGACGGCGGTGGTGTGGTCGCCGTAGCCGAGGACGAGCACGTCGGCGGCGAGCAGCACCAGCGAGGCGCCGAGCACCTTCAGCGAGCCGAACCGCTCCTGCACGCGCGGCGCCACGATCACCGAGAAGACGGCGAGCAGCACGCCCCAGCAGAAGAACACGGCACCCGACTTGTACGGCGTCATGTTCAGCACGAACGGCGTGAAGGCCAGCACGGTGAAGAACGTGTAGTTGTAGAAGAACGCCGAGACGGCGGCGGAGGCCAGCCCGCCGTGGCCGAGCGCCCTGATCGGGTCGAGCAGCGAGGTCTTGCGGGCCGGCTTGGGCTGCTCCTTCAGGAACGCCGTGATGCACAGGAAGCCGACCGCCATCAGGAAGGCGGTGCCGAAGAACGGGTAGCGCCAGCTCTGGTTGCCGAGCAGCGCGCCCAGCAGCGGGCCGCAGGCCATGCCGAGGCCCAGGGCCGACTCGTACAGCAGGATCGCCGCGGCGCTGCCGCCCGCCGCCGCGCCCACGATGACCGCGAGGGCGGTCGAGACGAACAGGGCGTTGCCGAGACCCCAGCCCGCGCGGAAGCCGACCAGTTCGCCGACCGAGTCCGAGGTGCCGGCCAGGCCGGCGAAGACGACCACGAACGCGAGGCCGAGCAGGAGGGTCTTGCGGCCGCCGATGCGGCTGGAGACGAAGCCGGTCACCAGCATCGCGACGGCGGTGATGAGGAAGTACGAGGTGAACAGCAGTGAGACCTGGCTGGCCGTGGCGTCCAGGCCCTTGGCGATGGACGGCAGGATCGGGTCGACTAGCCCGATGCCCATGAAGGCCACGACCGATGCTCCGGCCGTCGCCCACACGGCCTTCGGCTGTCGCAGGATGCCGCCGGCTCCCGCGTCGAAGGGGTCGCCCATGGTTCCTCCACTCTCACTCGCTCGCTCGGTCACAGATGGTTGGTATATGCACATAGTAAGTTAGGGGAGCTAATTAATGCAAGATGCATCTAGTTCCGTCTCGTGAAGGGTTCCGCCCGGACGGGTGATCGTCCTTGACGTGGGGGAGCGGGGGTAGGACCGTGGAGCCCTATGAGGGGCGAACCCAGTTGCCCGAAGTGTGGTGGCCGGGTCAGGGCTCCCGGACTCTTCGCAGATTCGTGGCAGTGCGATGTGCACGGCACGGTGCACCCGGTGCAGCCCGTGATCCCGCCCAGCGTCGAGGCCCTCACCGTCGTGGTGCACCGCACGCAGGTGCCGGTGTGGATGCCGTGGCCGCTGCCGGTCGGCTGGCTGTTCACGGGCGTGGCCTGCGCGGGCGACGACCGCAGCGGCGGGCGGGCCACGGCGGTGGCGTGCTCGGGGCCCGGACCGCTCGGCGGCATAGGGGAGTTGATCCTGGTCGCCGAGGAGCTCGGCGTCGGGCTCGGCGCACGGTACGCGGGGATCGACGGGCCGGATCCGGGGCCGTACATGAACGTCGAGAAGCCGCCGCAGGCGAAGGTGCTGGCCGCGGGGCGGCCCACGCCGCTGTGGCATGTCGCCGGCGTGCCCGGGGACCGGGCGGTCTTCGCGGGCGAGGCGCTGGGCCTGTGGCTGTGGGCCGTGGTGTGGCCCGAGCAGTCCGGGCTGCTGATGTACGACGAGCTGGTGCTGACGGATCTGCGGGACGCGGGGGCGGAGGTGGACCTGGTGCCCTGCGGGGCGCTGTCGCCGCGCTTGCTTGAGCCGTGAGGCCAGGGCCCGAGCCATGGGTCCGAAGTGTGAGCCGCAGCGCCCCCACAGGGAACTCGTAGGGGGCTCTTGGCGTGTGCGGGTGTGACAGGGGCTGCGGCAAATACGGTTATCCTTGAGCGTCCGCTTCCGTTTCGTCCCGCTGGAGTCCGCGTCGTGCGCATCGATCTGCACACCCACTCCACCGCTTCCGACGGGACGGACACGCCGGCCGAGCTGGTGCGCAACGCGGCCGCGGCCGGGCTGGACGTCGTAGCGCTCACCGACCACGACACCACCCGCGGGCACGCGGAGGCCGTCCGCGCGCTGCCCGAGGGGCTGACCCTGGTCACCGGGGCCGAGCTGTCCTGCCGGATCGACGGAGTCTCCCTGCACATGCTGGCCTACCTCTTCGACCCCGAGGAGCCGGCCCTGCTCGCCGAGCGTGAGCTGGTGCGGGACGACCGGGTGCCGCGGGCCAAGGGCATGATCGCCAAGCTGAACGGGCTCGGCGTGCCGGTCACCTGGGAGCAGGTGAAGCGGATCGCCGGGGACGGTTCCGTCGGACGGCCGCACGTCGCCTCCGCGCTGGTCGAGCTGGGCGTGGTGCCCACGGTGAGCGACGCGTTCACCCAGGACTGGCTGGCCGACGGCGGGCGGGCCTACGTGGAGAAGCACGAGACCGATCCGTTCGAGGCGATCCGGCTGGTCAAGGCCGCGGGCGGGGTCACCGTCTTCGCCCACCCCGGGGCCGGCAAGCGCGGTCGTACGGTGCCGGAGTCGGCGATCGTCGAGATGGCCGCCGCCGGCCTCGACGGCATCGAGGTCGACCACATGGACCACGACCCGGACACGCGGGCGCGGCTGCGCGGCCTCGCCAAGGAGCTCGGGCTGCTCGTCACCGGCTCCAGCGACTACCACGGCAGCCGCAAGACGTGCGTGCTCGGGGAGCACGTGACCGATCCCGAGGTCTACGGCGAGATCACGCGGCGCGCGACGGGCGCCTTCCCGGTGCCGGGGACCGGCGGGGCCTGAGTCCGCTCCGCACCCTGTTCACCCCTTCACCCCTCCGCAAGGCCCCGATGTTCGACGCTGCCGTTTTCGGCTCCCTCTTCCTGACCCTCTTCGTCATCATGGATCCCCCCGGGATCACCCCGATCTTCCTCGCCCTGACCGCCGGGCGCCCCGGCAAGGTGCAGAAGCGGATGGCCTTCCAGGCCGTGTGCGTGGCGGGCGGCGTGATCGCCGTCTTCGGACTGCTGGGGCACCAGATCCTCAACTACCTGCACGTCTCCGTGCCCGCGCTGATGATCGCGGGCGGACTGCTGCTGCTCCTCATCGCCCTCGACCTGCTCACCGGCAAGACGGACGAGCCGAAGCAGACCAAGGACGTCAACGTGGCGCTCGTCCCGCTGGGCATGCCGCTGCTGGCCGGGCCCGGCGCCATCGTGTCCGTCATCCTGGCCGTGCAGAAGGCCGACAGCGTGAGCACCCAGGTGTCGGTCTGGATGGCCATCCTCGCGATCCATGTCGTGCTGTGGCTGGTGATGCGTTACTCGCTGCTGATCATCCGGGTCATCAAGGACGGCGGAGTGGTGCTGGTGACGCGGCTCGCGGGCATGATGCTCTCCGCCATCGCCGTGCAGCAGATCATCAACGGGGTCACCCAGGTGATCAGGGGCGCGTGAGCGCCGGGTGCCCAAGCGCAGAGCCCCGGTACGGCGTCGGTGCCGTACCGGGGCTCTGAAGCTTCTGCGGTGATCCGCGGCTTGTGTCTGTCAGGCAGCCGGGTTCTCGGCCGGCCGGATCCAGAGGCGCTGCCCGATGGCGGCGGCCTGCTGCACGATCCGGTTGACGGAGGCGGCGTCCACGACGGTGCTGTCCACGGGCGTGCCGTCGACCTCGTCGAGTCGCATGATTTCGAAGCGCATGGCCTCTCCCTTCGTCTTCGTGGTTCTGCTGTAGTCAACGAGGTTCTTGTTACAAACATTCCCTACGCTAAAGAAATTTTTCGAACGGCTAACTACTGACCGGTAAGGGACCGGCGAGAGGTCCACAAGACATACGGACGAGACTGACCGGGACCGGTTGTGTTCGCAGCGTGACCGCCGGGACAATGGAGGCGATGAACGACGACCTCGCGGCCCTGAACGCCCGCATCGACCGCACGAACGAGCTGCTCCAGCGCATGCTCGCCGAGGTGGCGAAGACGCCCTCGACGCATGCGATCTTCGTCGACGCGGGGTATCTCTACGCGGCCGCGGGGCGACTGGTGGCGGGGACGGAGGACCGGCGCGCCTTCGACCTGGACGCCGAGGGCCTGATCGAGGCGCTCATCGACCGCGCCCGCACGATCTTCGCGGACAGCAGGCTGCTGCGCGTCTACTGGTACGACGGCGCCAGACGCCGCATCCACACCGCCGAGCAGCAGTCGATCGCCGAACTCCCGGACGTCAAGGTCCGGTTGGGCAACCTCAACGCCAACAACCAGCAGAAGGGCGTCGACTCCCTCATCCGCTCCGACCTGGAGTCACTGGCCCGGCACCGGGCCATCAGCGACGCGGCCCTGCTCGGCGGCGACGAGGACCTGGTCTCGGCGGTGGAGGCGGCGCAGGGCTACGGCGCCCGCGTCCACCTGTGGGGCATCGAGGCGCCCGAGGGCCGCAACCAGGCGGAACCGCTGCTCTGGGAGGTCGACAGCCAGCGCACCTTCGACCTCGACTTCTTCAAGCCGTACGTCTCCCGGCGCACGGCACCCGCCTACGAGGCGGCCGGCACCGCCCGGCCGACGCGCGAGGACGTCCGCTTCGTGGGCGCCCAGATCGCGGCGAAGTGGCTTGCGGCGCGGGGCCGGGAGGCACTGGTGGAGCTGCTGCCCGGACATCCCTACCTGCCGGGTTCCGTGGACCAGGACCTGCTGGTGGAGGCGGAGGGGCTGTTGCAGTACTCGCTGCGCGGGCAGGCCGATCTGCGGCGGGCGCTGCGGGACGGGTTCTGGGAGCACCTGCAGACGCAGTACTAGCCGGTGCCGACGCCGTCCCAGAAGTCGGCGAAGGCGCGGGCGGTCGCCAGGGGATCGTCGGTGTTGGGGGAGTGCTCGGCGCCCGGGATGACGGTGCGGTGGGCGCGCAGACGCACGGCCATGTCGTCGAGGAGCGGCACCGGCCAGGTGTCGTCGCGGGCGCCCGACAGCACGTGGAAGGGGAGCGGCAGGGCGGCGAGTTCGGCCACGCGGTCCGGTTCCGTGCACAACTGGCGGCCGGTGGCGAGCAGTTGGGCGGGCTTGTTGCCCAGCCAGCGGCGCCGCAGGTCGTCCTGGTCGTCGAGGCCGGCGTCCAGCTCGCCGGTGTCGGTCTCCTCGGGCGGTTCCATGGCCTGGATCGCCTCCCACACCTCGGCCATGGACATCACGGCGAGCGCGTCGCGCAGCAGCTTCACGCGCTGCTGCTGGGGGACGGAGATCTGCGCCGGGCCGGAGGCCATCAGGGTGAGCGACAGGAACGGCGAGTGGTCCAGCAGGACCGCCGCGCGGGCGATCTGGCCGCCCAGGGAGTGCCCGACGAGGTGCACGGGCTCGTCGCCGAGGGCGGCGGCCTGCGCGAGCACGTCCCGCGCCAGCTCCGCCTGCGCGTACGCCGACTCGTCGTGCTCGGGCCCGTCCGACTCGTACTGCCCGCGTCCGTCCACCGCCACCGTCCGGTACCCGCGCGCCGTCAGCGGTTCGTGCAGCGGGTTGAAGTCCTCCTTGCTGCCGGTGAACCCCGGCAACAGCAGCGCGGTGCCCTTCGGCGCCACACCGTCGGCCACGGCCGAGTCGACGACGGCGAACTCCCCGCGACCCGTACGCAACGTGTAGGCCCGGGCGCCGGGGGGCGGGGTGAAGGTCGGAGGCCTGCTCATGGGGTGAGGTTATCCGGCGGGATGGGGGAGGGGCGGAGGGGAGGGGGCGCTTGTGGGGCGGATGGGTGGTCGGGGGGTCTGGAGGGGGGCCGACTGGGGCTTGTGAAGCGCCGACGGCCCGGTCCCCACTTGATGCGGGGCCGGGCCGTCGGCGTGTGTGGGAGCCGTCAGCTCTCCGCGGGCTCCGCGGCGGCCGTCGCCTTCCGTGTCCGGCGCGTCTTCGGCTTCGCCTCGGTCGCGTCGGTGGCGGTCTCGGCGGTCGCCGCCGTCTTGCGGGTGCGGCGCGCCGTGGGCTTGGCCTCCGGCTCGTCGGCGGCCTGCGCCGGGATCTCGGCGACGGTCGCGGCGGGCTCGGCGGCCTTGCGGGTACGGCGGGTGCGCGGCTTGGCCTCCACGCCCTCGGCGGTCTCGACGGCGGCCGTCGCCTTGCGGGTGCGGCGCGGCTTGGCCTCGGCGACTTCGGAGGTCTCCGGGGCCGCGGCCACGGTCTTGCGGGTGCGGCGCGGCTTGGCTTCCGTGGCCTCGGTGGTGTCCACCGGGGTCTCAGCCGCTGCCGTTGCCGCTGCCTTGCGAGTGCGGCGGGGCTTGGTCTCCGTGCCCTCGGCCGTGTCGACCGCGGTCTCGGCGGCGGCCGTGGCCTTCCGCGTGCGGCGGGGCTTGGTTTCCGTGGCCTCGGTGGTGTCCACCGGGGTCTCAGACGCTGCCGTTGCCTTGCGGGTGCGGCGTGCCGTGGGCTTGGCCTCGGGTTCCTCCGTGGCCTGCGCCGGGATCTCGGCGACGGTCGCGGTGGGTTCGGCGGCCTTGCGGGTACGGCGGGTGCGCGGCTTGGCCTCCACGCCCTCGGCGGTGTCGACCGCGGTCTCGGCGGCGGCTGCCGTCTTGCGGGTACGGCGCGGCTTGGTCTCCGTCACCTCGGCGGTGTCGGTCACGGCCTCGGCGGCGGCTGCCGTCTTGCGGGTGCGGCGGGGCTTGGTCTCCGTGGCCTCCGCCGTGTCCAGCGCCGCTTCCGCCGTGGTCGTCGCCTTGCGGGTGCGGCGGCGCGGGGTCGTGGCCTCGGGCTCCGGGGTCGCCGGCGTTTCCGCGGGTTCCGGGGCCGCCGGTGCCTCGGGCTCCGTCAGTGCCGGGGTTTCCGCCGTGGCCGGCGTCTCCGCGGACTTGCGGGTGCGGCGGCGGCGCGGCTTGGCTGCGGACTCGGGGGCGCCCTCGGCCGTGTCGACGGCGGCTTCCGCGGCCTCCGGCGCGGTGGCCTGGGCCGGCAGCGGTTCCGTCACCGACGCGGCTCCGCCGCGCGTGCGGCGACGGCGGCGCGGGGTGCGCGGCGTGGTCAGGTCCGCCACCACGGCCTCCGCGGACGCCGGTGCGTCCGTGGCCGGCGTGCCGGAAACCGTCGTACCCGAAGGCGCCGTACCCGAAGGCACGCCGTCGAGCGGGGTTCCGCCGCGCGTGCGGCGGCGACGGCGCGGGGTGCGGGACGAGCCCTCGCGGTCGGCGGCGCGGGAGTCCTCGCGGCCACCTCGCTCACCCCGGTCGCCACGGTCGCCACGGCCGTTCCGGTCGCCCCGGCCACCGCGTCCGCGGCCACCGCGGCCGCCGGTCTCGCCCAGGTCCTCCAGCTCCTCCGCGTCCAGCCCCGCGCGCGTGCGCTCGGCACGCGGCAGGACACCCTTGGTGCCCGCGGGGATGTTCAGCTCCTCGAAGAGGTGCGGGGAGGTGGAGTACGTCTCCGGCGGGTCGTTGAAGTCCAGCTCCAGCGCCTTGTTGATCAGCTGCCAGCGCGGGATGTCGTCCCAGTCGACCAGCGTGATCGCGATGCCCTTGTTGCCCGCGCGGCCGGTGCGGCCGATGCGGTGGAGGTAGGTCTTCTCCTCTTCCGGCGACTGGTAGTTGATGACGTGCGTCACGCCCTCGACGTCGATGCCGCGGGCGGCGACGTCGGTGCAGACGAGGACGTCCACCTTGCCGTTGCGGAAGGCGCGCAGCGCCTGCTCGCGGGCGCCCTGGCCGAGGTCGCCGTGGACCGCGCCGGAGGCGAACCCGCGCTGCTTGAGCTGGTCGGCGAGATCGGCCGCCGTACGCTTCGTACGGCAGAAGATCATGGCCAGCCCGCGGCCCTCGGCCTGCAGGATGCGCGCGACCATCTCGGGCTTGTCCATGTTGTGCGCGCGGTACACGTGCTGCGAGATGTTCGCGACCGTCACACCCTCGTCGTCCGGCGCGGTGGCGCGGATGTGGGTGGGCTGGCTCATGTACCGGCGCGCGAGACCGATGACCGCGCCCGGCATGGTGGCCGAGAACAGCATCGTCTGGCGCTTGACCGGAAGCATGTCGATGATCTTCTCGACGTCGGGCAGGAAGCCCAGGTCGAGCATCTCGTCGGCCTCGTCCAGGACCAGGCACCTGACGTGCTTGAGGTTGAGCTTCTTCTGGCCCGCCAGGTCGAGGAGACGCCCGGGCGTGCCGACGACCACGTCGACGCCCTGCTTCAGGGCCTCCACCTGGGGCTCGTAGGCCCGGCCGCCGTAGATGGCGAGGACGCGTACGTTGCGCACCTTGCCCGCGGTCAGCAGGTCGTTGGTGACCTGCGTGCACAGCTCGCGCGTGGGGACGACGACGAGCGCCTGCGGGGTGTCGGTGAGGTCCTCGGGCTTCGCGCGGCCCGCCTCCACGTCCGCGGGGACGGTGACGCGCTCGAGGAGCGGGAGGCCGAAGCCCAGCGTCTTTCCGGTGCCGGTCTTGGCCTGGCCGATGACGTCCGTGCCGGAGAGGGCGACGGGGAGGGTCATCTCCTGGATGGGGAAGGGGTTGATGATGCCGACGGCCTCGAGGGCCTCGGCGGTCTCGGGAAGGATTCCGAGATCTCTGAACGTCGTAGTCAGGGTGCTGCCTCTTCTGTGTGGCGCGGTGCGAGGCGAGCGCGGGGGGTCTTTGACGGACCGTGCCGGGGACGTCGGCTGCCTTACGGGCTTGCCGTAGGGCACGGGACCACTGCCGACGCTCTAGCGCTCGTACCGCTGAGGGTGTCCCTCCGGGCGCCGTACGCAATGTGCCGTACGGTGTGGAGGGCTGTCGGGTCGGAGCCGATCGGGCCACCGACCGGGCATCCTCATACGTGCGGCCCGTCGAGTACTCGGCAGGCGCATTACCACCATACCCCGGAATCGTGCACACGCGATGGCCGATTTGGTCACGTAGTCGTCGTCACACTGATTGACCAGGCCCTTCCCCGGCCCGGCGAGCGGACTATTGTGCGCTTCATGACGACGTCTGACAACGCTGCTGACACGCCCGCCGAACCCACCGGAGTCGCCGCCCAGGACTGGGCGCGGGCCTCCGCCGACCCGCAGTACCGCGCCGCCGTCGTCGACCTGCTCGGCGCGCTCGCGTACGGCGAGCTGGCCGCGTTCGAGCGGCTCGCGGAGGACGCCAAGCTGGCGCCCACGCTGGCGGACAAGGCGGAGCTGGCGAAGATGGCGTCGGCCGAGTTCCACCACTTCGAGCAGTTGCGGGACCGGCTCACCGAGATCGGCGCGGAGCCGACGCAGTCGATGGAGCCGTTCGTCGCCGCGCTCGACGGCTTCCACAAGCAGACGGCGCCCTCGGACTGGCTGGAGGGCCTGGTCAAGGCGTACGTCGGCGACTCGATCGCCAGTGACTTCTACCGGGAGGTCGCGGCACGGCTCGACTCGGACACGCGCGCGCTGGTGCTGGCGGTGCTCGACGACACGGGGCACGCGAGCTTCGCGGTCGAGAAGGTGCGGGCCGCCATCGACGCCGATCCGCGCGTGGGCGGGCGGCTCGCGCTGTGGGCGCGGCGGCTGATGGGGGAGGCGCTCTCGCAGTCGCAGCGGGTGGTCGCCGACCGGGACGCGCTGTCGACGATGCTGGTCGGCGGGGTCGCGGACGGGTTCGACCTCGCGGAGGTCGGGCGGATGTTCTCGCGGATCACCGAGGCGCACACGAAGCGGATGGCCGCGCTGGGACTGGCCGCGTAGCGACTGTGCGGCGCCCGGAGGCTCGGGGCTACGGGGTCGCGGGTCGCCTGGGTGCCGCCCGGCTGCCGGTGCGCGGCTGCCGGTGCCCGGGGCTGGTCGCGCGGTTGCCCGCGTCCCTAGGGGCGTTCGCGGCGCCGTCGCCCGAATCGTCGCCGAGTCGTCTCTACGCCGTCCTGCGGCGCAGTCTTCCCGCCGGGCGCAGCAGGAGGGACAGGGAGGCCGTCGAGACGACCGCCGCGCCGACGAGATTGACGAGGATGCTGCCGGGGTCCAGGGCGCTGTGGGTGACGAAGGCGCCGAAGAGGGCTCCGGCGACGCCCGTCGCCAGGACGAGGGAGCGGGCCGGCAGCCGGTGCGCGAGACGGTGGTCCGCCGCCCACGCCAGCACGAGACCGAGCAGGGCGGAGCCGAGCGCTTCGAACAACATCATGGGGTCCCTCCCACACGGCCACACTGCCTGTCCCGGTCGTAGCCCGTCATACCCGTGACCTGCGGAATGCAATCCTCCTCTGTGCGTGAGTTGTGCTCCATATGTGGAGGGGAGAACCTACCCGGGGTACGGAACGGGGGTACGGAAAGGGGGCCCGGCGACCATGGTCGCCGGGCCCCCTTTCCGGTGTCCGTCTACAGCGCGCCGAAGCCCACCTTGCGCGGGGCCGGCTCGCCGAGCTCGACGTAGGCGAGACGGTCGGCCGGGACGAGGACCTTGCGGCCGTGCTCGTCCACGAGGCTCAGCAGCTGCGACTTCCCGGCCAGTGCCTCGGCCACGATCCGCTCGACCTCCTCGGCACTCTGACCGCTCTCCAGAACGATCTCGCGGGGCGCGTGCTGCACGCCGATCTTGACCTCCACGGCTATGTCCCTCCGACGGTCAGTGAAGTGCGCGACCTGTCCGCGCCGTACCCAGCACACATTAGCCCGGTGAGGGGACGTACATGTTCCGCGCGAGAACGCCAGGAGCGAACAGCGGGCGGGAACAAAACGGCCGTCAGTGTTGCTCCGCGCCGTGCAGAGGGAAACCCGCGATGCCCCGCCAGGCCAGCGAGGTCAGCAGCTGCACCGCCTGGTCGCGCGGGACGCTGCGGTCGCTGTGCAGCCAGGAGCGGGCCACCACCTGCGCGAGGCCGCCGAGGCCGGAGGCCAGCAGCATCGACTCCGCGCGGGAGAGGCCGGTGTCCTCGGCGATGACGTCGCAGATCGCCTCCGCGCACTCGTTCGTGACCTTGTCGACGCGCTCGCGCACCGCGGGCTCGTTGGTCAGGTCCGACTCGAAGACCAGGCGGAAGGCGCCGCCGTCGTCCTCGACGTACGCGAAGTAGGCGTCCATGGTCGCCCGTACGCGCTGCTTGTTGTCGGTCGTCGACGCCAGCGCGCCGCGTACCGCTCCGATCAGTGACTCGCAGTGCTGGTCCAGCAGGGCCAGGTAGAGGTCGAGCTTGCCCGGGAAGTGCTGGTAGAGCACCGGCTTGCTGACGCCGGCGCGCTCGGCGATGTCGTCCATCGCGGCCGCGTGGTAGCCCTGCGCCACGAAGACTTCCTGGGCGGCGCCCAGCAGCTGGTTCCGTCGGGCACGGCGCGGCAGGCGTGTGCCCCGCGGGCGTGCCGCCTCTGTCTGCTCGATGGCTGTCACGCCGCCTCCCAAAATCGTCCACATGCGGTGTGCGCCGCGCGGCCATCGTACTTTTCGGTAACCGTGGTGTGCGCGGTGCGAGCGCAGAATTTCATGGACCGGACGGCCACGAAAGCCGCACAAAAGGTTTCAAGTCGGGGCGCGGCGGGCAATAGACGGCCTCTTTCCAGCTCAGCGGCACGCGCGTGCCGCCCCGTCTGCGGTACGCGCCCTCGCCTCAGCGGTAGTCGTCCTCGTCGAGGGAGACGACGCGACGCTGTTCGTCGAGGTCGGCCTCGTTCGCCCGGGCCGGGTCCACGTCCTCCAGGGGGTCGTCGCGGTCGGCCGCGATGTCACGGTGCTGCTCGGCGGCGTCGTTCTCCGGCGCCTCGACGTCGAACTCCGGCACCTGCCGCTCCTCCTCGTCCTCGAACGTCTCGGGATCGGTGGGATCGATGGCCATCGTGGGCTCCCTTCCTACGAACGTCCCTGAAAATGCAGGGGCCACAGCGGGTGCCCTCTTTACGAGCGTAGGAGACACCCGATCCGCACGCTATGCGATGCGCACGCGACGATGCACAGGGTGTACGCGTCGATGCGTGCTCAATCTGTGACGGCGAACACATGAGCCACTACGTGATCGTCTCGTAACATTGCCGCATGTCCTCGACCGAGCTGCCGTCCGTAGCGGCGTCCAATGTGCTCCCGAAGGTGGCGCCCGTCAGGGTCGCCGACGGTGAACGGCTCAGGTCGGTGGGGTTGCCGGGCATCACCCTGACGGTGCGTTCGAGACCACCCGCGCGCGAGGGACTGCCGCCCGCGCTCTACGTCCACGGGCTCGGCGGTTCCTCGCAGAACTGGTCGGCTCTGATGGAGCAGTTGGAGGCGGTCGTCGACGGCGAGGCGATCGACCTCCCCGGCTTCGGCGACTCCCCGCCGCCGGACGACGGCGACTACTCGGTCACCGGGCACGCGCGCGCGGTGATCCGCTTCCTCGACGCGGCCGGCCGGGGCCCCGTGCACCTCTTCGGCAACTCCATGGGCGGCGCGGTCAGCACGCGCGTGGCGGCGCTCCGGCCCGACCTCGTCCGCACGCTCACGCTGGTCTCCCCGGCGCTCCCGGAGATCCTCGTCCAGCGCAGCGCGGTGCCGACGGCACTGCTGGCGCTGCCCGGAGTGGCCTCGCTGTTCACCCGGTACACCAAGGGGTGGTCGGCCGAGCAGCGCGTGCGCGGAGTCATGGGACTGTGCTACGGCGACCCGGGCCGGGTGACGCCGGAGGGCTTCCGCAACGCCGTCGAGGAGATGGAGCGGCGGCTGCAACTGCCGTACTTCTGGGACGCGATGGCGCGTTCCGCGCGCGGGATCGTCAACGCGTACACGCTGGGCGGCCAGCACGGGCTGTGGCGCCAGGCCGAGCGCGTCCTCGCGCCCACCCTGCTGGTGTACGGCGGCCGGGACCAGCTGGTCGGCTTCCGCATGGCGCGGCGGGCGGCCCGCGCGTTCCGCGACTCCCGCCTGCTCACCCTGCCGGAGGCGGGGCACGTGGCGATGATGGAGTACCCGGAGACGGTGGCCCGGGCCTTCCGCGAACTCCTGGCGGACTCCGCCGAGTCCGTCGAGTCCGCCGGCGCCGAGAGTGCGGGGAGCTGAGGGGCGAGGTGGGACGCCACAGCCGCCGCGGCGCCGCCAAGGGCAAGCGGGATGACGCGGACATAACAGAACAAGGGGGGTCTCGGCAGGCCGGGCAGCAGCCGTACGGGCGCCCCTCGCCGCCTCCGTACGGGCCGGGCGCTGCGCAGCAGGGTGGCTACGGGCACCAGGGAACTCCTCGGCCCGGGACCTCTCGGCTCCCCGACGGCACGCCCGCGCAGGGGATTCCCCGGCTGGCGGACGGCACGCCCGCGCGCGGGGTGCCCCGCATGGCTGAGGGGACGCCCGCGCGCGGGATGCCTCGCTACCCCGACGGCACGCCCGCGCAGGGAACTCCTCGGCTCGGGACCTCTCGGTTCCCTGACGGCACGCCCGCGCAGGGGACTCCTCGGCCTGGGGCTCCTCGGCTCCCTGACGGCACGCCCGCGCAGGGAACTCCTCGGCTCGGGACCTCTCGGTTCCCTGACGGCACGCCCGCGCAGGGGACTCCTCGGCTCGGGACTCCTCGGTTCCCCGACGGCACGCCTGCGCAGGGGACTCCTCGGCTCGGGGCTCCTCGGCTCCCTGACGGCACGCCCGCGCGTGGGTTTTCGCGGTTCGCCGACGGGACGCCCGCTCGTGGGGTCCCGCGAGTTGCCGGCGGCACTCCGCCGCATGGCGTCCCAGGGGTTGCCGGTGGTACTCCGCCGCATGGCGTGCCGGGGGTTGCCGGTGGCACTCCGTCGCATGGTGTTCCGCGGGCTTCCGGTGGGACTCCGGCCCACGGTGTTCCGCGCGTCGGCGGTGCCGTCTCTGCTCAGGGCGGCCCCCGCGTTACCGGTGCCACTCCTCCCGACGGCACCCCCCAGGTCCGCGGTGGTCACCCCGAGCAGCGGGAAGCCGGCGGCGGCTGGGGGGAGTTGGGCCGGCCGCAGCCCCGTGCCACCGTGCCGCGGCAGCGGCAGGCGCCCTCCGAGAGGCCGCGTCAGGACTACATCGACGCCTTCGCCGAGGAGAGCGTCGGTGTCCGCTCGGAGGCCGGTCCCGACCAGGACGACGCGCCGCCGACCGCCGTGCCCGCGCAGCAGAAGGGCGCCAAGGGCCGCACGTTCACCGGCATCGCGGCCGCCGCCGTCACCACCGTGCTGGCCGTCGTCGTCGCCGGCCAGGTCACGCACCGCGGTGACGAGACCGCCGTCCACACCCAGTCGGCGACCGGCCAGGCCCGCGACGTCCGGAACTCGGCCGTACCGTCCGTGGCGCCGTCGCCGAGCGCCACGCCGCTGACGTACGAGCAGAAGATGGACCAGAAGTACGCCCTCAGCGCCACGCTCAAGGGCTCGGGGAAGTTCGACACCGTCCCCGGGACCGACAAGGCGCCCGGCAAGGGGCAGAAGTACACCTACCGCGTGGACGTGGAGCAGGGCCTCGGGCTCGACGGCGCGCTCTTCGCCCAGGCCGTGCAGAAGACGCTCAACGACGACCGGAGCTGGGCCCACGACGGCGCCCGCACCTTCGAACGCGTCTCCTCCGGCAAGCCCGACTTCGTGATCACCCTCGCCAGCCCCGGCACCACCGCCACGTGGTGCGCCAAGTCCGGCCTGGACACCACGGAGGACAACGTCTCCTGCGACTCCGCCGCCACCGAACGAGTGATGATCAACGCATACAGATGGGCACAGGGATCGAAGACCTACGGTGACGAGATTCACGCCTACCGCCAGATGTTGATCAACCATGAAGTCGGCCACCGGCTGGGCTACCACCACGTCACCTGCGAGAAGGACGGCCAGCTCGCGCCCGTCATGCAGCAGCAGACCAAGTTCCTCGACCACGACGGGATCCACTGTCTGCCCAACCCCTGGCCGTATCCCAGGAGTTGACGGACGACTCACAGGTCACATTGACATGCGCAGATAGTTCATACATATTTCTGGGCATGTCGCCCCGTCACGTCTCCGCACGCGCCGCCATCGAGCTGGCGCTCATCGGCGTGACCGCGCTCTGCGTGGCCGACATCCACTGTCGCTGACGCCCGCCCTCGGGCGTTCGCGTCGCGATCCTCTTCCTGTTCCGTGATCCGGTTTCCCGTTCCGCGACCCGGTCACGGCCCTTCGACGACCCGACGGTTCGACGCCCGGGCAGACGTCTGCTCACGTTCGTCTCACTCCTCGTCCAGCTGTCTCATCATTCGAGAGGTCGTCATTCCGATGCGTCATCCGTCCACCCCAGCGCGCCGTGTGGCCGCGGCATCCGTAGGCCTGGTCCTGGCAGCGGCCGCCGCCTGCGGGCCGAAGGACAACGATGCCAAGGGCTCCGGTGGCGACTCCACGCCGCACAAGGGCGGCACCCTGACGGTGCTGAACTCCAACCCCCAGGAGAACTTCGACCCGGCCCGCCTCTACACCTCCGGCGGCGGAAACGTCCCCTCCCTGGTCTTCCGTACGCTCACCACCCGCAACCGCGAGAGCGGCGCGGCCGGCGCCAAGGTCGTCCCCGACCTCGCCACCGACACCGGGCGCCCCAGCAAGGACGCGACCGTGTGGACGTACACCCTGAAGAAGGGCCTGAAGTACGAGGACGGGACGCCGATCACGTCCGCCGACATCAAGTACGGCATCGAGCGCTCCTTCGCGCCCGAGCTGTCCGGCGGCGCGCCCTACCTGCGGGACTGGCTGGTCGGCGCGGCCGACTACCAGGGGCCGTACAAGGACAAGAAGGGCCTGTCGGCGATCGAGACGCCCGACTCGCGGACCATCGTCTTCCATCTGAACAAGCCCGAGGGCGAGTTCCCGTACCTGGCCACGCAGACGCAGTTCACGCCCGTCCCCGAGAGCAAGGACACGGGCACGAAGTACGCCGAGCACCCGATCTCGTCCGGCCCTTACAAGGTGGTCGAGAACGACAACAACGGCGAGCACATCGTCCTGGAGCGCAACACGTACTGGTCGGCCGCGACCGACGCCGAGCGCAAGGCCTACCCGGACAGGATCGACGTGAAGTCCGGGCTCGACTCGTCCGTGATCAACCAGCGGCTGTCGGCGTCCCAGGGAGCGGACGCGGCCGCCGTCACCACGGACACCAACCTGGGCCCGGCCGAACTCGCCAAGGTGACCGGCGACAAGGAGCTCGCGTCCCGCGTCGGCACCGGCCACTTCGGCTACACGAACTACATAGCGTTCAACCCGACGGTCAAGCCGTTCGACAACGTCAAGGTGCGCCAGGCGATCTCGTACGCCATCGACCGGTCGTCGGTGATCAACGCGGCCGGCGGCAGCGCCCTCGCCGAGGCCGCGACGACCTTCCTGCCCAACCAGAAGTCCTTCGGCTACCAGCCCTACGACCTGTTCCCGGCGGGTGCGACCGGCAACCCGGCCAAGGCCAGGGAGCTGCTGAAGGAGGCCGGTTACCCGAACGGGCTCACCGTCACGCTGACCCACTCCAACGCCAAGGACTTCGAGACCAGCCCGGAGATCGCGACCGCGATCCAGGACGCGCTCAAGAAGGCCGGCATCACGGTCAAGCTGCGGGGCCTGGAGGACAACGACTACTCCGACACCGTCCACAGCGTACAGACCGAGCCCGGCTTCTTCCTCGCCCACTGGGGTGCCGACTGGCCGTCCGGCGGTCCCTTCCTCGCCCCGATCTTCGACGGCCGTCAGATCGTCAGGGACGGCGCGAACTTCAACACGGGCCTGCTCAACGACAAGTCGGTCAATGCCGAGATTGACGCGATCAACAAGTTGACCGATCTTGACGCTGCCGCCAAGAGGTGGGGTGCACTGGACAAGAAGATCGGCGAGCAGGCGCTGACCGTGCCGCTGTTCCACCCCGTCTACAAGCGACTGGTCGGCAAGGACATCCGGAACGTCGTGATCAGCGACTGGACCGGTGTGCTGGACATCTCGCAGGTCGCGGTGAAGTAGCGCCGTGAGCGAGGCACTTGTCGCCGTCGAGGTCCCCGGGGCGTCCGCTCCGGGGGCCTCGGGGGCCCGTCAGTTCTGGCGGCGGCTGCGAGCGCAGCGCGCCGCCCTCGTCGCGGCGGCCGTCGTCGCGCTGCTGGTCCTGGTCGCGCTCGCCGCGCCGCTGCTCACGGCGATCGAGGGCCAGGACCCGACCACCTACCACCCCTCCCTCGTCGACTCCGCGCGCGGGGGCGTGCCCACCGGCTCCTTCGGCGGCGTCAGCGCCGACCACTGGCTGGGCGTGGAACCGCAGACCGGGCGTGACCTGTTCGCCCGGCTCGTGTACGGCGCCCGGGTGTCGCTCGGCGTCGCACTGGGGGCCACCGCCGTGCAGGTCTTCCTCGGTGTCGTCGTGGGCATTGCCGCGGCGCTGGGCAATCGATGGGTTGATCAACTGTTGAGCCGCATCAGCGACATCATCGTGGCGATGCCGCTGATGATCATGGCGCTGGCCCTGCTGGCCGTCGTGCCGGAGAGCTTCCCGAGGCCGGTGCTGGTCGCACTCATCATCGGGTTCGTCGCCTGGGGAACCATCGCCAAGATCACCCGCGCGGCGACGCTCACCCTGAAGGGGCTCGACTACGTCGCCGCCGCCCGGCTCAGCGGCCGGCGCACCCTGGCCGTCGCCCGCCGTGAGCTGCTGCCCGGCCTGGCCGCGCCCGTCATCACGTACGCCGCGCTCATGGTGCCGGTCAACATCGGCATCGAGGCATCCCTGTCCTTCCTCGGCGTCGGCGTGAAACCGCCCACCCCATCCTGGGGACAGATGCTCACCTCGGCCAACGTCTGGTACCAGGCGGCCCCGCAGTACCTGCTGCTGCCCGCCGGCGCGCTGTTCGTGACCGTCCTGGCCCTCACCGTCCTCGGCGACGGCGTACGCACCGCCCTGGACCCGCGCGCGGCCTCCCGCCTGCGCGTCGGCACCGGCCGACGGCGGGAGGCGAAGACATGACCGGCTTCACCGGATTCGCCCTGCGCCGCGCCCTGGGCGCGCTCGTCACCCTGCTCGCCATCTCGGTGATCGTCTACGTCGTCTTCTACGCCACCCCCGGCAACGTCGCCCAGATCACCTGCGGCCCCCGCTGCTCGCCCGAACAGGTCCACCAGGTCGCCCAGCAGCTCAAGCTCGACGACCCGCTGTACCTGCGCTACTGGCACTTCCTGGAGGGCGTCGTCGTCGGCCAGGACTACTCCACGGGCACCTCCGTGGAGCACTGCGCGGCGCCCTGCCTGGGCCTGTCGTACCAGAGCGACCAGCAGGTCATGCAGATCATCCTGGGCAAGCTCCCCGTCAGCGTGTCGCTGGTGCTCGGGGCGATGGTGCTGTGGCTGGTGCTGGGCGTCGGCACCGGCGTGCTCTCCGCCTGGCGCCGAGGCCGGCTGACCGAGCGGGCCCTGACCGGGGTGACCCTCGCCGGCGTCGCCACGCCGTCCTTCGTCATCGGGCTGGTACTGATGATCGTGGTCTGCGGGCAGCTGGAGCTGCTGCCCTTCCCGGAGTACGTCCCCCTCTCGGACGATCCCGAGCAGTGGATGTGGAACCTGCTGCTGCCCTGGCTGACCCTCGCCCTCGGCGAGGCGGCCTACTTCGCCCGGCTCACCCGGGCGTCGATGCTGGAGACGCTCGCGGAGGACCACATCCGCACCTTCCGCGCCTACGGCGTGGGCGAGCGGTCCATCGTCGGCCGCCACGCCCTGCGCGGCGCACTCGCGCCGATCATCGCGCTGAACGCCAACGACGTCGGCGCCATGGTCGGCGGCGCGGTGCTGACCGAGACCCTCTTCGGCCTGCCCGGCATCGGCCAGGAACTCGTCCACGCCGTCAACGTGGTCGACCTCCCGGTCGTCGTCGGCATGGTCCTGGTCATCGGCTTCTTCGTGGTCCTCGCCAACGCCGTCGCGGACGTGCTGTACGCGGTGGCCGACCGACGGGTGGTACTGACGTGAGCCTCGTCCAAGTCACGGATCTGACCGTCGAGTTCGGTGATCTCAGGGCGGTCGACGGCCTCGCCTTCAGCCTGGCGCCGGGCGCCGCCCTGGCCCTGGTCGGCGAGTCCGGCTCCGGCAAGTCCACGGTGGCCTCGGCCCTGCTCGGACTGCACCGCGGCACGGGCGCGCGCGTGGGCGGCTCGGTCGAGGTCGCCGGCGTCGACGTGCAGAAGGCGACGGAGGACGAACTGCGGCGGCTGCGCGGCGCCAAGGCCGCGATGGTCTTCCAGGACCCGCTGTCCTCCCTCGACCCGTACTACGCCATCGGCGACCAGATCGCCGAGGTGTACCGCGTGCACACGCGCGCGTCTCGGCGAGCGGCACGCGCGCGTGCCGTGGAGGTGCTGGACCGGGTGGGAATCCCGGACGCACAGCGCCGGGCGCGGTCCCGCCCGCACGAGTTCAGCGGCGGCATGCGCCAGCGCGCCCTCATCGCCATGGCGCTGGCCTGCGAACCCGACCTGCTCATCGCCGACGAGCCGACCACCGCGCTGGACGTCACCGTCCAGGCCCAGATCCTCGACCTGCTGCACACGCTGCGCGAGGAGACCGGCATGGGGCTGCTGCTCGTCACGCACGACGTCGGCGTCGCCGCCGAGAGCGTCGACGAGGTGCTCGTCATGCGCCACGGGCGCGTGGTGGAACACGGGCCGGTGGCGCGGGTGATGGGCACGCCGGCGCAGACGTACACCCGGGAACTGCTCGCGGCCGTACCGCGGGTGGACGCGGCCCGCGCACCGTCGGAGGCGCTCCGCGAGCCCGGGGAGGTCGTCCTGGAGGCGACGGACCTGCGGCGCGAGTTCGGGCGCGGCAGACGGGCGTTCGCGGCCGTGGACGGCGTGTCGCTGACCGTCCGGCGGGGCGAGACCCTCGGTGTCGTCGGCGAGAGCGGCAGCGGCAAGACGACGCTGGGGCGGATGCTGGTCGGACTGCTGGAGCCGACGGCGGGGGAGGTCTGTTACGACGGCCACGCGCGCGTGGGCGTCCATCCGGCCGTCCAGATGGTCTTCCAGGACCCCGTCTCCTCGCTCAACCCCCGCCGCAGCGTGGGCGAGTCGGTCGCCGACCCGCTGCGCGCGCGGGGCGACCGGGACGAGCGGGCCATCAGGGGGCGCGTGACGGAACTGCTGGAGCGCGTGGGGCTCGAAGGGGCGCACTACGACCGCTACCCGCACGAGTTCAGCGGTGGCCAGCGCCAGCGCGTGGGCATCGCGCGGGCGCTCGCGGCCGACCCGCGCGTGATCGTCTGCGACGAGCCGGTCTCCGCGCTGGACGTCACCACCCAGGCGCAGGTCGTCGCCCTGCTCGGCGAGCTGCAGCGCGAACTCGGGCTCGCGCTCGTCTTCGTGGCGCACGACCTCGCCGTCGTCCGCCAGGTCAGCGACCGGGTCGCGGTCATGCGCCGCGGCCGGATCGTGGAGTCCGGGCCCGCCGACGAGGTGTACGACAACCCCCAGGACCCGTACACCAAGCAGCTCCTGGCCGCCGTACCGGCCCTCGACCCCGAGGTCGCGGCCCGGCGCAGGGCGGTCCGGCGAGATCTGGCCGCCGCCTGACGTAACGTAACTGCTTGATCTCCTAGCGCGATCGAACGCGACCCGCACGGGAAAGTTACGACCGTTCACCCCTTTTGGTGGCGCGA
>NZ_JBTWMV010000042.1:0-64469 GCF_054850255.1 Streptomyces sp. 7R007
CTGCGACGCCCACCAGTGCGTGGTGCTTCGCCGCTGTGCGCGGCTGCCGGCTGTCTGCGGTGCGTGGTCCCTTGTCGTCGTGGGCGGGTGCGGGTGTCCGCTGGTCGGCGGGGCTCGGGCTGTGGCTGGGTGGGTTGTCCACAGGGGGTTTTCCACAGGGGTGGTGGGGGCGGTTTGTGGTTGGCACAGTGGGGCCATGCGGGGGCTGTTGCAGGGGCTTGGGGAGTTGGTGTTGCCGGCTGCTTGTGGGGGGTGTGGGCGGGCTCGGGCGGTGCTTTGTGCGGGGTGTCGCAGGGCGTTGAGTGGGGGTGCGCCCTGTCGGGTGCGGCCGGTGCCGGAGCCGGTGGGGCTGCCTGTGGTTCATGCGGGGGCGCGGTACGCGGATGAGGTGCGGGCCGTGTTGTTGGCGCACAAGGAACGGGGGGCGTTGGCGTTGGCGGGGCCCTTGGGGGTGGCTCTGGCGGGGGCCGTGCGGGCGGGGGTGCGGAGTGGGCCGGTGGTGTTGGTGCCCGTGCCGTCGGGGCGGGCCGCGTTGCGGGCTCGGGGGCATGATCCGGTGCGGCGGATCGCGTTGGCGGCGGCGCGGGAGTTGCGGCGGACCGGGACGGCGGCCCGGGTGGTGGCCGTGCTGCGGCAGCGGCGGGTCGTGGCCGACCAGGCCGGGCTCAACTCGCGGGAGCGGCTGGACAATCTCGCGGGGGCGCTGGCGGTGGCGCCGGGGGGCGCCCGGCTGCTTCGGGAGGGGGCCGTGGTGCTGGTGGACGACGTGATGACCACGGGGGCCTCGCTGACCGAGGCGGCTCGTGCCGTGTACGCGGCGGGAAGTCGGGAAGGCAGAGGGGAACGGGGTGGTGGCCTGGTCCGCGCGGCCGTGGTCGCTGCGTCGCCGGATTCTTTCGAAATAAACCGGAACTGACTGAGAACTTGCGTCGTTGCAGGTAATGAGAGGGTCAATTCACCTGAACGGAGGTACGCCGCAGTAGAGGGTGACGACATCCGTCCGGGCGAGATATGTTCGGTTGTGAGGGAAAGGCGCAGGCCATGCCTCACATATCCGAATGCCGTGCTGCGGGTTTTGCGTAATCACCCGTACCGGCGGGGGTGGAGATCTTGCCCGTGGGGGAGGAGGAGGTGGAAGTCACCGAGTCCGAGGTTCCGGGGCTCGCCGGAACTTGGTGCAAAAGGGAGACGCTCCGCCAGCGAGGTGGGGCAATCCGGGAACGGAGTTCTGCGTGGACATCGTCGTCAAGGGCCGCAAGACCGAGGTGCCCGAGCGGTTCCGCAAGCACGTGGCCGAGAAGCTGAAGCTGGAGAAGATCCAGAAGCTCGATGGCAAGGTGATCAGCCTCGACGTCGAGGTGTCCAAGGAGCCGAACCCCCGACAGGCCGACCGTTGCGACCGAGTGGAGATCACGCTCCGCTCCCGCGGTCCGGTGATCCGGGCGGAGGCGGCGGCCAGCGATCCGTACGCGGCGCTCGACCTGGCGGCGGAGAAGCTGGACGCCCGGCTGCGCAAGCAGCACGACAAGCGGTTCTCGCGCCGTGGCGCACGCAGGATCTCGGCCGCCGAGGTCCCCGACCACGTTCCGGGCGCGGCGACGCTCAACGGCAACGGCCATCCCGTCCACGAGGAAGAAGCGGACGGAGTGCCCACGAAGAAGATCGGCTCGCTGGAAGTGAAGGGCGAAGGCCCCCTCGTCGTCCGCGAGAAGACCCACGTCGCCTCCCCGATGACCCTCGACCAGGCCCTCTACGAGATGGAACTGGTCGGACACGACTTCTATCTGTTCGTCGACTCCGAGACGAAGGAACCGAGTGTCGTCTACCGGCGGCACGCCTACGACTACGGCGTCATCCACCTGAGCACGGACCCGATGGTGGCCCAGGCGCAGCCCCCCGCGCCGGGTGGCACGCTGGGTGGCTGACCCGCGCGGCTGACGGCTGAGCCGGTGCCCCTGGAGCGCGCGTGCGCCCCCAGGGGCACCTGTGTGCGACCACTTCGCGCCCCGCTCGGTCACCGCGTTGTCGCCCAGGCATGGAATCATGGCGGCAACGGCCCAACCGGTGGGCCGTTGCCTTGGGTTGGCGATGGCACAGGACCACAGGCCACAGCCTTCAGGGGGAGGAACAATGGCGGACAGCTTCGGACCGATGCAGGACGGGGATGCCGACGACGGCGTCGTCGGCATGGGCCCGGACGCGGGCACTCCACGCAAGGAGCCGATCCGGGTCCTTGTCGTGGACGACCACGCCCTCTTCCGCCGCGGCCTGGAGATCGTGCTGGCGGCCGAGGAGGACATCCAGGTCGTCGGAGAGGCCGGGGACGGCGCGGAGGCCGTCGACAAGGCCGCGGACCTGCTGCCGGACATCGTGCTGATGGACGTGCGGATGCCCAAGCGCGGCGGCATCGAGGCCTGCACCTCCATCAAGGAGGTCGCCCCCAGCGCCAAGATCATCATGCTGACGATCAGCGACGAGGAAGCGGACCTGTACGACGCGATCAAGGCGGGCGCCACCGGTTATCTCCTGAAGGAGATCTCCACGGACGAGGTGGCCACCGCCATTCGCGCGGTGGCCGACGGGCAGTCGCAGATCAGCCCGTCCATGGCCTCGAAGCTGCTCACCGAGTTCAAGTCGATGATCCAGCGGACCGACGAACGGCGGCTCGTGCCGGCGCCGCGCCTGACGGACCGTGAGCTGGAAGTCCTCAAACTCGTCGCCACGGGCATGAACAACCGCGATATCGCCAAGGAGTTGTTCATCTCCGAGAACACCGTGAAGAACCACGTCCGCAACATCCTGGAGAAACTGCAACTGCACTCCAGGATGGAGGCCGTGGTCTACGCGATGCGGGAGAAGATTCTCGAGATCCGCTGACCGTGTGGACCCCTCGGGCGGTCGTCAGCGCATGGCCGCGATCAGGGCGCGGGTCACCTCCTTGGTGAGCGGCTCACGCAGTTCCGGGGCGTCCACGCGCTCCACCCGTACGCTCGTGCAGCCCACCCAGCTCGCCGCCTCGACCAGCGCCTCCGCCACCGCCGGGACCACCTTCGGGCCGTCCAGCGTGACCTGCTTGGCCACCAGCGTGGCGCCCTCGCGGGCCGGGTCCACGCGGCCCACGAGACGGCCCCCGGCGAGCACCGGCATCGCGAAGTAGCCGTACACCCGCTTCGGCTTGGGGACGTACGCCTCCAGGCGGTGGGTGAAGCCGAAGATGCGCTCCGTGCGCGCCCGCTCCCAGATCAGGGAGTCGAAGGGGGACAGCAGCGTGGTGCGGTGACGCCCGCGCGGGGGAGTCTCCAGGGCCGCGGGGTCTGCCCAGGCCGGCTTGCCCCAGCCCTCCACCGTGACCGGGACCAGGCCCGAGTCGGCGATCACCTCGTCGACCTGCTCGCCCTTGAGACGGTGGTAGTCGGCGATGTCCGCGCGCGTGCCGACGCCCAGGGACTGGCCGGCGAGGCGGACCAGACGGCGCAGGCACTCGGCGTCGTCCAGCTCGTCGTGCAGCAGCGCGGCCGGGATCGCGCGCTCGGCGAGGTCGTACACCCGCTTCCAGCCGCGGCGCTCGACGCACACCACCTCGCCGTACATCAGCGCGCGTTCGACGGCGACCTTGGCGCCGGACCAGTCCCACCACTCGCTGGTGCGCTTGGCGCCGCCCAGCTCCGTGGCCGTGAGCGGGCCCTCGGTGCGGAGCTGCTTGACGACCTGGTCGTAGGCGCCGTCGGGGAGTTCGTGGTTCCAGTGCGGGCGGTTGCGGTAGGCGCGGCGGCGGAAGGCGAAGTGGGGCCACTCCTCGACGGGGAGGATGCAGGCCGCGTGCGACCAGTACTCGAAGGCGTGCGTGTCGGTCCAGTACGCCTGCTCGACCGTCTTGCGGCCCACCGCGCCCAGGCGGGCGTACGGGATGAGCTCGTGGGAGCGGGCCAGGACCGAGATGGTGTCGAGCTGGACCGCGCCCAGGTGGCGCAGGACGCCCCGGACCCCGGCCCGCCGGTCGGGGGCGCCGAGGAGACCCTGGGCACGGAGGGCGATGCGGCGGGCTTCGTCTGCGGACAGCTCGGTGGCGGGGCGCGGGGTCGTCATGCCCCGAACGATAGAAGGCGGCACTGACAACGCGAAGTGAGCTGCGGCCGAGCCGGGAAGCCGGTTAGACCGGTGCCGGCAGGTAGGGCGCCGTCGACGGCAGCCCGAGGTCCGACGGCAGCAGCGAGCCCACCCAGCAGTCCCGGCGTACGCCCTTGTTGTTGATCGCGGAGCGCAGCGTGCCCTCGATGGTGAAGCCGGCGCGCTCGGCCACCGCGCGGGAACCCTTGTTGCCGACCTCCGCGCGCCACTCCACGCGGTCCACCGACACCTGCGTGAAGGCCCAGCGGGCGGCGGCGAGGGTCGCCTCGGTGATGTAGCCGTTGCCGCGGTGCTCCTTGGCGGTCCAGAACCCGACCTCGCCGACGCCCAGGGAACGCATCGTGATGCCGAGCATGCCGGCGAGGGTTCCCTCGGGCAGGAAGACGCCGAAGGTGAACATGGAGCCGTCCGCCCAGCCCTCGGGGACCATCCGGCGCGTGAACCCCTCGGCGTGCTCCGGGAGGTAGGGGGAGGGGATCGTGGTCCAGCGCTGGATGTCGGGGTCCTGCGCGGCGGCGTACACGGCGTCGGTGTCCTGCGGCCCGACCGTGCGCAGCAGAAGGCGGGGCGTCGTGAGCGTCACGGGTTCCATCGGCCGATTCTCCTCGCGGGGCCGACGAGAGCGCCATCTTTTTGCGGTGCGTGAGCGCATGATCACAATTCGCGTAATTCGTCGGCGTGATCCGGCACCATCCGCGGGGCCCGTCCGTTGTCCCCTTTGAAGAAGATTTGAAGCAGCGCGCGAAGCAGCGGACGGTCGGCGTCACGGCAGGCCTCCCGGCTTGGCCGTGTCCTCGCATACGATGGCCGTTGCTCAGTAAGCCAAATGGAAACCGACCGTCCCAGGCCCGACCGGCAAGGAGACCAGCCCCCGTGTCCGTCCTCTCGAAGATCATGCGTGCAGGCGAAGGCAAGATCCTGCGCAAGCTGCACCGCATCGCGGACCAGGTCAACTCCATCGAAGAGGACTTCGTCGACCTCTCCGACGCCGAGCTGCGGGCCCTCACCGATGAGTACAAGCAGCGCTACGCCGACGGCGAGAGCCTCGACGACCTGCTCCCCGAGGCGTTCGCCACGGTCCGCGAGGCCGCCAAGCGCGTCCTCGGCCAGCGGCACTACGACGTGCAGCTGATGGGCGGCGCCGCCCTCCACCTCGGCTACGTCGCCGAGATGAAGACCGGTGAGGGCAAGACCCTGGTGGGCACGCTGCCCGCGTATCTGAACGCGCTGTCCGGAGACGGCGTCCACCTCATCACGGTCAACGACTACCTGGCCGAGCGCGACTCCGAGATGATGGGCCGCGTCCACAAGTTCCTGGGCCTGAGCGTCGGCTGCATCCTCGCCAACATGACGCCGGCCCAGCGCCGCGAGCAGTACGCGTGCGACATCACCTACGGCACGAACAACGAGTTCGGCTTCGACTACCTGCGCGACAACATGGCCTGGTCCAAGGACGAACTCGTCCAGCGCGGGCACAACTTCGCCATCGTCGACGAGGTCGACTCCATCCTCATCGACGAGGCCCGTACGCCGCTGATCATCTCCGGCCCGGCCGACCAGGCCACCAAGTGGTACGGCGACTTCGCCAAGCTCGTCATGCGCCTCAAGCGCGGCGAGGCCGGCAACCCGCTCAAGGGCGAGGAGGAGACCGGCGACTACGACGTCGACGAGAAGAAGCGCACGGTCGCCATCCACGAGTCCGGCGTCACCAAGGTCGAGGACTGGCTGGGCATCGACAACCTCTACGAGTCGGTGAACACGCCCCTGGTGGGCTACCTGAACAACGCCATCAAGGCCAAGGAGCTCTTCAAGAAGGACAAGGACTACGTCGTCATCGACGGCGAGGTCATGATCGTCGACGAGCACACCGGCCGTATCCTCGCCGGCCGCCGCTACAACGAGGGCATGCACCAGGCGATCGAGGCGAAGGAAGGGGTGGACATCAAGGACGAGAACCAGACGCTCGCCACGATCACCCTGCAGAACTTCTTCCGCCTCTACAAGAAGCTCTCCGGCATGACCGGTACGGCGATGACCGAGGCCGCCGAGTTCCACCAGATCTACAAGCTCGGCGTGGTCCCGATCCCGACCAACAAGCCGATGATCCGCAAGGACCAGTCGGACCTGATCTACCGCACCGAGGTCGCCAAGTTCGAGGCGGTCGTCGACGACATCGCCGAGAAGCACGAGAAGGGCCAGCCGATCCTCGTCGGTACGACGTCGGTCGAGAAGTCCGAATACCTCTCGCAGCAGCTGTCCAAGCGGGGCATCCAGCACGAGGTGCTCAACGCCAAGCAGCACGACCGGGAGGCGACGATCGTCGCCCAGGCCGGCCGCAAGGGCGCCGTCACCGTGGCCACCAACATGGCCGGCCGTGGTACGGACATCAAGCTCGGCGGCAACCCCGAGGACCTCGCCGAGGCGGAGCTGCGCCAGCGCGGCCTCGACCCCGAGGAGCACATCGAGGAGTGGGCCGCGGCCCTGCCGGCCGCCCTGGAGCGGGCCGAGCAGGCCGTCAAGGCCGAGAAGGAAGAGGTCGAGGAGCTCGGCGGCCTGTACGTGCTGGGCACCGAGCGGCACGAGTCGCGGCGCATCGACAACCAGCTGCGCGGTCGTTCCGGCCGTCAGGGCGACCCCGGCGAGTCGCGGTTCTATCTCTCCCTCGGTGACGACCTGATGCGGCTGTTCAAGGCCCAGATGGTCGAGCGCGTGATGTCCATGGCGAACGTCCCGGACGACGTGCCGATCGAGAACAAGATGGTCACGCGCGCGATCGCGTCCGCGCAGTCGCAGGTCGAGCAGCAGAACTTCGAGACCCGTAAGAACGTCCTGAAGTACGACGAGGTCCTCAACCGGCAGCGCGAGGTCATCTACGGCGAGCGCCGCCGCGTCCTGGAGGGCGAGGATCTGCAGGAGCAGATCGGCCACTTCATGGACGACACGATCGACGCGTACGTCGCCGCGGAGACCGCCGAGGGCTTCCCGGAGGACTGGGACCTCGACCGGCTGTGGGGCGCGTTCAAGCAGCTCTACCCGGTGAAGGTCACCGTCGAGGAGCTGGAGGAGGCGGCCGGCGACCGGGCCGGTCTGACCGCCGAGTTCATCTCCGAGTCCATCAAGGACGACATCCACGAGCAGTACGAGGCGCGTGAGGCGCAGCTCGGCTCCGAGATCATGCGGGAGCTGGAGCGCCGGGTCGTGCTGTCGGTCCTGGACCGCAAGTGGCGCGAGCACCTCTACGAGATGGACTACCTCCAGGAGGGCATCGGCCTGCGCGCGATGGCGCAGAAGGACCCGCTGGTCGAGTACCAGCGCGAGGGCTTCGACATGTTCCAGGCCATGATGGACGGCATCAAGGAAGAGTCCGTCGGCTACCTGTTCAACCTGGAGGTCCAGGTCGAGCAGCAGGTCGAGGAGGTCCCGGTCGAGGACGCGCAGCCGGTCGACATGGAGAAGCAGGACACCGTGCCGGCGCAGGCGAACGGGCGGCCGGAGATCCGCGCGAAGGGGCTCGACGCCCCGCAGCGGCGCAACCTCCACTTCTCCGCGCCGACGGTGGACGGCGAGGGCGGCACCATCGAGGGCGACTTCGTCGGCGACGACGAGCCGGTGCGCTC
Source organism: Streptomyces sp. 7R007 (assembly GCF_054850255.1). NCBI lineage: Bacteria > Bacillati > Actinomycetota > Actinomycetes > Kitasatosporales > Streptomycetaceae > Streptomyces > Streptomyces sp. 7R007. The sequence goes on from NZ_JBTWMV010000042.1 coordinate 7,746, forward strand.
CGAGGCCGACGGCCTCACGCGCGCGGAGCGGCGCAAGCAGGCGCGCGGCGGGCGACGCCGCAAGAAGTGACGGATTGCGAAACGCCGTAACGCCGTGATGCCGGTGCCAGTGCCGGCGGCGGTGTGCGAGACGCCGTAGTGCGCCGTAGTGCTGTGGAGGGCCGGTCACCCGAGGGGGCCGGCCCTTCGGCGTGCCCGGGCTAGTGGTCGTCCCTGGTGCGGGGTGGGCGGGGGCCGCCCAGTTCCACCGCCGTGCAGCGCCAGCGCAGGTCCTGGCCGCGTTCCAGACGGAAGGCCATGGCGCGCAGCTGGTCGCCGGCGCCGATGCGGGCGAAGGCCTCCAGGGCGCCGGGGCCGGCGACGTAGTAGCCGATGTCCCGGACCACCGGGCGGGTGCCGCGGGCCCGCAGGGGGCCGCGTTCGGCGAGCCAGGCCAGTTCGTCGTAGGCGCGGCCAGCGGTGTGCCGGAGCATCGAGTGAACGGGGCGCTGCCCGCTGAGCACCGCGAGGAGCAGCTCGGCGAAGAGGTCCGTGGGGCGGGGCTGGGGGACGGCGGGGCGACGGGGCGTTTGGGCGGGGGCGTGGGTGAGCGGGCTGTCGCTGCCTTCCATGCTCAGGGCGACGCCGCCCTGCGGGGCGGTGGTCTCCTGGTGGGTGGCCAGCGTGGGCCTCGGGCGGTTGCCCGGTGCGGGTCCTGGGCGGTTTTCCTGTGGGGTCTGCGGGCGGTTGTCCGCGGGGCGGGTTCGGGCGCGGAGGCCGCGGCCCGTGGGGGAGCCCGGTGGGCGGCCGTCGCCGGGGGACGTGCGGGACGACGTACCGCCGGGGGTGCGGGGCGGGAGGCCGCCGGGTGCGCGCGGTGGGGTGGTGCCGGGGCGGCGGGAGTCGCGGCGGGTCGGTGGGCGGGTGCCGGGGTGGAGCGGGAGTTGTGCCCTGGTCATGACCTTGTTCACGGGTGCCCCCGGTCGGTGCGGCCCGGTGAGTACCGGGCGGTAACTTGGGTGGTTGGGGATCTTGTACGGGGCGGCGGGCGGCGACGGCAAGGAAGCCGGAGGCCGGGTCGGGGTGGCCGGAATGTTCACTTATCCGAGTGACCGAGGGGTGCGGAAAGCCCGTTACGGCGGGGGTGTACCGGGTGAACGCAGGGACTGGAGTGGACGCCCCCCGACCGGTGCGCAGGGACTCGAAAGGGGACGCCCGCACGTATCCTGAAGGCTCCCCGAAAGGCCCCTGCGAGCCCACCGACCACGAAAGCGGCCAGCCATGCGCGTCTACGTCCCCCTGACCCTCCCCGGTCTCGCCGAGGCGTACAAGACGGGAGAGCTGGGAGCCGCGCCGCTCGTCGCCTACGCCGTCACGCCCGCCCTGCGCGAGTGGTACCTCTCCGACGACATCGAGGAACTGGAGTACGCCGCGCTGAACCGCGCCGCGCTCGCCTCGCTGCGGCTGCTGGCCGCGGACGCGGCGGCGGCACGGCGCCGGGTCGTGGTCGCCGTCGACGTGCCCGACGGCGCGGCCGTCGCCGACCCGGACCGCGGGCTCGACCCGGCGGCGCTCGGCGAGGTGCGGGTCGACCGGGCCGTCCCCTTGGCCAAGGCGGCCTCGGTGCACGTGGACGCCGACGACGCGGAGGCGGACGTGGCCGCGGCGGCCGAGGCGTTGGCGGCGGCGGACGGCGGGGACGACGACGCCCAGTTCGTGGTGGACGGCGCGGAGGACCACGAGCTGCTGTGGTACGCCACGCAGGAGATCCCGAACCTGGTCGGACTCGGCGACTGAGCCGCCCGCGGACCGGCCGAAGCCGCCTCAGGGCCCCGTTGAGCTGCCGTTCTCTTGATTGTCAGTGGGGCCGGGTACGGTTTTTGGCATGGGGAAGCGGACAGGGGCGCACATCGTCTGGGACTGGAACGGCACGCTGTTCCACGACAACGACGCCATCATCGGAGCGACGAACGCGGCCTTCGCCGAGCTGGGGCTGGAGCCGATCACGATGGAGCGGTACCGGGCGCTGTACTGCGTGCCGGTGCCGAAGTTCTACGAGCGGCTGATGGGGCGGCTGCCGACGGACGCCGAGTGGCAGGTCATGGACGAGATCTTCCACCGGTACTACGCCGAACACCGCGTCGGGTGCGGGCTCACCGAGGGTGCGGTGGAGCTGCTGACCGGGTGGCGTTCGGCGGGAGGCAGCCAGTCGATCCTCAGCATGTACGTGCACGACGAACTCGTGCCGCTGGTGCGGGGGTTCGGGATAGAGCCGCACTTCATACGGGTCGAGGGGCGGTCGGGGCCGTCCGGCGGCAGCAAGGCGGAGCACATGGTGCGGCACCTCGCGGCGCTGGCCGGGGTGGCGCCGGAGCGGACGGTGGTGATCGGGGACGCGGCCGACGACGCGGTGGCGGCCCGGCACGTGGGGGCGAAGGCGGTGCTGTACACCGGCGGGTCGCACAGCCGGGAGAGCCTGGAGGAAGTGGGGGTGCCGGTGGTGGACACCTTGGCGGAGGCCGTGGTGGAGGCGGAGCGAATAGCGGCGTAGCCGCGGCACGGCACCGGCAGCCGGCAGGGAGGGCACGGGCGGCCTCGACGGCAGGGCGGCACCGCCGTACGGACTCCATTGACGGCCCCGCCGGCCCGGGCGCACGCCCACAGCCCGCCCAGCACCGACGGCACGCACGACACCATCAGCGAGCCCGGCACCGACGGCACGCCCCGCACCGGCAGCACGCCCGGCACCCGACGGCACGTCCAGCACCGAGAGCACGCCCAACACCCGACGACACGCCCGGCACCGAGAGCACGCCCGATACCGACAGCACGCACGACACCGACGGAACGCCCGACACCCGACGGCACGCCCGGCACCGAGAGCACGCCCGGCACCTGACGGCACGTCCAGCACCGAGAGCACGCCCGGCACCGGCAGCGAGCCGGCGCCGACGGTACCTCCCGCCCGGGAACACGTCGCCAAGGTGTCCCGTCCCTCAGGTCACCGGTGCCTTCGCCCGCAGGACCGTCAGGAACTCCCGCATCCACGCCGGGTGGTCCGGCCAGGCACGTGAGGACACCAGCGTGCCGTCCACCACCGCCTCCGCGTCCTGGAAGTCGGCGCCGGCGGACTGCATGTCGGGCTCCAGCGCCGGGTACGCCGTGACGCGCCGGCCGCGCAGGCCGTCGACCGCCGCGGTGAGCAGCGGGCCGTGGCAGATCTGGGCGACGGGCTTGTCCGCGTCGAAGAAGGACTTGAGGATCTTGCGCAGCTCGGGATCGTTGCGCAGGTACTCGGGGGCCCGTCCGCCCGGGATGACGACGGCGGCGTACGCGCCGGGGTCGACGTCGGCGAAGGCGAGGTCGGCGGGCCAGGTGTAGCCGGGCTTCTCGGTGTAGGTGTCGTAGCCGGGTTCGAAGTCGTGGACGACGAACCGCAGCTGCTTGCGGGTGGGGGCCGCGACGTGCACCTCGTAGCCCTCTTCGCGCAGACGCTGGTAGGGGTAGAGGACCTCCAGTGACTCCGCCGCGTCGCCGGTGACGATCAGGATTTTGGCTGTCATGTCGGCAACGTGCCTCCGGCGGCCGGACTTGCCAAGAGGGCGCGCGCGGGTAGGGCGCTTCAGGCCACTGCGGAACACGTCACCGTCCGGCCACCTCGTTACGCCACCGCCACCCCCGGCGCCCTGTGCAGAACGTCAAAGTTCGACCCCCGGTTTTGTACACATACGGCTCATGACGGGCCCCCTGTAAGGAGCGATAGCCTTGGTGGCGTGATCAGCGCGATAGCACGCGGGGGCACCGTCGCCCCTGCCCCGCGCCCGGTGAGCACGGACGACATCCGTGTCCGGGCGGCGGTCGCTGGTCCGCGCGGGCGGGACGGGGGTGCCAGAGCCTCCCGGGCGCCGCGCACCCCCCGACAAGTGATCACGCAGAGAGCAGCGTCACACCCCTCAGGGGCGTCGACATTGGCTGATATCCCCCCGCTCATCTCACCTCGCGGCATAGCGTCGGAGCAGACCGGAGAACCCGGGCCGTGGCGACGAGCCGCAGGGGAAGAGACCGTACTTCCTTCTACGTCACGCAACGGCGCGCGACAGGAGCCAGAGGACAATGCAGACCAAGCTGGACGAAGCCAAGGCCGAGCTGCTGGAGAGGGCCGCTCGGGTAGCTGAGAACAGCCCGGTCGGGGGGCACCTACCGACCGGGACGACGGACAAGGACGCGCCGGACACCCCGGACCGCGAATCCGTGCTCGCGTTCCTCCAGCGCTACTACCTGCACACCGCCCCGGAGGACCTGACCGACCGCGACCCGGTCGACGTCTTCGGAGCCGCGCTCTCGCACTACCGGCTGGCCGAGAACCGTCCCCAGGGCACGGCCAGCGTGCGGGTCCACACCCCGACTGTCGAGGAGAACGGCTGGACGTGCAGCCACTCCGTCGTCGAGGTCGTCACGGACGACATGCCCTTCCTCGTCGACTCGGTGACGAACGAGCTGACCCGGCAGGGCCGCGGCATCCACGTCGTGATCCACCCCCAGGTCGTCGTCCGCCGCGACCTGACCGGCAAGCTCATCGAGGTGCTGACCGCGCCCGCCGGCGACCTGCCGCATGACGCGCACACCGAGTCCTGGATCCACGTCGAGATCGACCGCGAGACCGACCGCTCCGACCTCAAGCAGATCACCGCCGACCTGCTGCGCGTGCTGTCCGACGTGCGCGAGGCCGTCGAGGACTGGGAGAAGATGCGGGACGCGGCGGTGCGGATCGCCGAGGAACTGCCCGCCGAGCCGACCGCCTCCGACCTGCCCGCCCACGAGGTCGAGGAGGCCCGCGAGCTGCTGCGCTGGCTGGCCGCCGACCACTTCACCTTCCTCGGCTACCGCGAGTACCAGCTGCGCGCGGACGACTCGCTGGCCGCCGTCCCCGGCACCGGCCTCGGCATCCTGCGCGCCGACCCGCACCACGCCGGCGAGGAGGGCCACCCGGTCTCCCCGTCCTTCGAGCGGCTGCCCGCCGACGCGCGCGCCAAGGCCCGCGAGCACCGGCTCCTGGTGCTGACCAAGGCCAACAGCCGCGCCACCGTGCACCGGCCGTCGTACCTGGACTACATCGGCGTCAAGAAGTTCGACGCGGACGGCAACGTCGTCGGCGAGCGCCGCTTCCTCGGCCTGTTCTCCTCGGCCGCGTACACCGAGTCGGTGCGTCGGGTTCCGGTCATCCGCCGCAAGGTCGACGAGGTGCTGCGGCGCGCCGGGTTCTCGCCCAACAGCCACGACGGGCGCGACCTGCTGCAGATCCTGGAGACCTACCCGCGCGACGAGCTCTTCCAGACCCCGGCCGACGAGCTGGAGTCCATCGCGACCTCCGTCCTGTACCTGCAGGAGCGCCGGCGGCTGCGCCTGTACCTGCGCCAGGACGAGTACGGCCGCTACTACTCGGCCCTGGTCTACCTCCCACGCGACCGCTACACCACCGGCGTGCGCCTGCGGATCATCGACATCCTCAAGGAGGAACTGGGCGGCATCAGCGTCGACTTCACGGCCTGGAACACCGAGTCGATCCTCTCCCGGCTGCACTTCGTCGTGCGCGTCCCGCAGGGCACCGAGCTGCCCGAGCTGTCGGACGGCGACCGCGAGCGCATCGAGGCGCGCCTGGTGGAGGCCGCGCGCTCCTGGGCCGACGGTTTCGCGGAGGCACTGAACGCCGAGTGCGGCGAGGAGAAGGCCGCCGAGCTGCTGCGCCGCTACAACAACGCCTTCCCGGAGGGCTACAAGGCGGACCACACCCCGCGCGCCGCGGTCGCCGACCTGGTCCACCTGGAGGCGCTGAGCGAGGAGAAGGACTTCGCGCTCAGCCTGTACGAGCCCGTGGGCGCCGCCCCCGAGGAGCGCCGCTTCAAGATCTACCGCAAGGGCGGTGCCGTCTCCCTGTCCGCCGTGCTGCCGGTGCTCAGCCGGCTCGGCGTCGACGTCGTGGACGAGCGGCCGTACGAGCTGCGCTGCGCGGACCGCACCACCGCCTGGATCTACGACTTCGGCCTGCGCATGCCCAAGTCGCAGAGCGGCGGGGACTACCTGGGCGACGACGCCCGCGAGCGCTTCCAGGAGGCCTTCGCCGCGTCCTGGACCGGCAAGGCGGAGAACGACGGCTTCAACGCCCTCGTGCTGAGCGCGGGCCTGACCTGGCGTCAGGCGATGGTGCTGCGCGCGTACGCGAAGTACCTGCGGCAGGCCGGCTCCACCTTCTCGCAGGACTACATGGAGGACACCCTCCGCAACAACGTCCACACCACGCGCCTGCTGGTCTCCCTGTTCGAGGCGCGGATGTCGCCGGACCGCCAGCGCGCGGGCCACGAGATCGTCGACGCGCTCCTCGAAGAGGTCGACGCGGCCCTCGACCAGGTGGCGAGCCTCGACGAGGACCGCATCCTCAGGTCCTTCCTGACCGTCATCAAGGCGACGCTGCGCACGAACTTCTTCCAGGAGGCCGCGGGCGGCAGGCCGCACGACTACGTGTCCATGAAGTTCGACCCGCGGGCCATCCCCGACCTGCCCGCGCCGCGCCCCGCGTTCGAGATCTGGGTGTACTCTCCGCGCGTCGAGGGCGTGCACCTGCGCTTCGGCAAGGTCGCGCGCGGCGGTCTGCGCTGGTCGGACCGGCGTGAGGACTTCCGCACCGAGATCCTCGGCCTGGTCAAGGCGCAGATGGTGAAGAACACCGTCATCGTGCCGGTCGGCGCCAAGGGCGGCTTCGTCGCCAAGCAGCTGCCGGACCCGTCCGTGGACCGGGACGCGTGGCTCGCCGAGGGCGTCGCCAGCTACAAGATGTTCATTTCGGGCCTGCTCGACATCACCGACAACATGGTGGCCGGCGAGGTCGTGCCCCCGCAGGACGTCGTCCGGCACGACGAGGACGACACCTACCTCGTCGTCGCCGCCGACAAGGGCACCGCGACCTTCTCCGACATCGCCAACGAGGTGGCCGCCAGCTACAACTTCTGGCTCGGCGACGCCTTCGCCTCCGGCGGCAGCGCGGGCTACGACCACAAGGGCATGGGCATCACCGCCCGCGGCGCCTGGGAGTCCGTCAAGCGGCACTTCCGCGAGCTCGGCGTCGACACGCAGAGCGAGGACTTCACGGTCGTCGGCATCGGCGACATGTCCGGCGACGTGTTCGGCAACGGCATGCTGCTCAGCGAGCACATCCGCCTGGTCGCCGCCTTCGACCACCGGCACATCTTCATCGACCCCAACCCGGACGCGGCCACCTCCTACGCCGAGCGCCGCCGCGTCTTCGAACTCCCGCGCTCCAGCTGGGCCGACTACAACACCGAGCTGATCTCGGCCGGCGGCGGCGTGTTCCCCCGTACCGCCAAGGCCATCCCGATCAACGCGCACATCCGCGAGGCCCTCGGCATCGAGGACAAGGTCACCAAGATGACCCCGGCCGACCTGATGAAGGCCGTCCTCAAGGCGCCGGTGGACCTGCTGTGGAACGGCGGCATCGGCACGTACGTCAAGTCCGGTACGGAGACGCACGCCGACGTCGGCGACAAGGCCAACGACGCGATCCGCGTCGACGGCGCGGACCTGCGCGTCAAGGTCGTCGGCGAGGGCGGCAACCTGGGCCTGACCCAGCTCGGCCGGATCGAGTTCGCGCTGCACGGCGGGAAGATCAACACCGACGCGATCGACAACAGCGCGGGCGTGGACACCTCAGACCACGAGGTGAACATCAAGATCCTGCTCAACGGCCTGGTCGCGGACGGCGACATGACCGTCAAGCAGCGCAACAAGCTGCTCGCCGAGATGACCGACGAGGTCGGCCGGCTGGTCCTGCGCAACAACTACGCGCAGAACACGGCGATCGCCAACGCGCTGGCCCAGTCCAAGGACATGCTCCACGCGCAGCAGCGCTTCATGAAGCACCTGGTGCGCGAGGGCCACCTCAACCGCGCCCTGGAGTTCCTGCCCACCGACCGCCAGATCCGCGAGCGGCTGAGCCAGGGCCAGGGCCTGACCGGTCCGGAGACGGCCGTCCTGCTGGCGTACACGAAGATCACGGTCGCCGAGGAGCTGCTGCGGACCTCGCTGCCGGACGACCCGTACCTGCGCGGCCTGCTGCACGCCTACTTCCCGACGGCGCTGCGCGAGCAGTTCGCCGAGCGGATCGACGGCCACCCGCTGCGCCGCGAGATCACCACGACCGTGCTGGTCAACGACACGGTCAACACGGGCGGTACGACGTATCTGCACCGGCTGCGCGAGGAGACCGGCGCCTCCCTGGAGGAGATCGTGCGGGCGCAGACCGCGGCCCGGCGGATCTTCTGCTCGGCACCGGTGTGGGACGCCGTCGAGGAGCTGGACAACCGGGTCGAGGCCGCCGTGCAGACCCGTATCCGCCTGCACTCGCGCCGCCTGGTCGAGCGCGGCACGCGCTGGCTGCTCAACAACCGGCCGCAGCCGCTGCAACTCGCCGAGACGGTCGACTTCTTCGCCGACCGCGTCGAGCAGGTCTGGCAGCAGCTGCCGAAGCTGCTGCGCGGCGCGGACCTGGAGTGGTGGCAGAAGATCTACGACGAGCTGACGGACGCCGGCGTCCCGGACGAACTCGCCACCCGGGTGGCCGGGTTCTCCTCCGCCTTCCCGGCGCTCGACATCGTCTCGGTGGCCGACCGCATGGGCAAGGAGCCGATGGACGTCGCCGAGGTCTACTACGACCTCGCCGACCGGCTGCACATCACCCAGCTGATGGACCGCATCATCGAGCTGCCCCGCGCCGACCGCTGGCAGTCCATGGCCCGCGCCTCCATCCGCGAGGACCTCTACGCGGCCCACGCGGCGCTGACCGCGGACGTCCTGGCGGTGGGCAACGGCACCTCCACCCCCGAGCAGCGCTTCAAGGCCTGGGAGCAGAAGAACGGGGCGATCCTGGGCCGGGCGCGCACGACCCTGGAGGAGATCCGCAGCTCGGAGACGTTCGACCTGGCGAATCTGTCGGTGGCGATGCGCACGATGCGCACGCTGCTGCGCCAGCACTCGTAGGCGGTACGACCCACCGGTCGCCGCCACGACGACGAGGGCGCCCCGGGCCACAGAGGCCCGGGGCGCCCTCGCGCACGCGGGGGTGTCAGGAGGCGACGGCCACCTTGGGCTTCGCCTTCGGCTTGGGCCTCGGTTTGTTGCCCTTGTCGCCGGTGAACGCCTCGTACTGCTCCATGACCTCCTCGGTCGGCCCGTCCATGCGCAGTTCGCCGCGCTCCAGCCACAGCACGCGGTCGCAGGTGTCGCGGATGGACTTGGCGCTGTGGCTGACCAGGAAGACCGTGCCCGCCTGCTCGCGCAGGGCGCGGATCCGCTCCTCGGAACGGATGCGGAAGGCCGCGTCGCCGGTGGCCAGCGCCTCGTCGATGAGCAGCACGTCGTGGTCCTTGGCGGCGGCGATGGAGAACCGCAGCCGGGCCGACATGCCGGAGGAGTAGGTGCGCATCGGGAGGGTGATGAAGTCGCCCTTCTCGTTGATGCCGGAGAAGTCGACGATGTCCTGGTAGCGCTCCTTGATCTGCTCGCGGGACATGCCCATGGCCAGGCCGCCGAGGTAGACGTTGCGCTCGCCGGTGAGGTCGTTCATCAGGGCCGCGTTGACGCCGAGGAGCGAGGGCTGGCCGTGCGTGTAGATCCGGCCGTTCTCCACCGGCAGCAGGCCCGCGACCGCCTTGAGCAGCGTGGACTTGCCGGAGCCGTTGGTGCCGATCAGGCCGATGGCCTCGCCCTTGTAGGCGACGAAGGAGACGTTCTTGACGGCGTGCACCTTGCGGACGCCGGCCGCCTTCTCGGCCTGCTTCTTGCGCAGCATGCGGTTGAGGGCGGCGGTCGCGGAGCCCTTGCCGGCGCCGGTGCCGTTGACGCGGTACACGATGTCGACGCTGTCGACGACGACGGTGGGGACCGACTCTGTGCTGTTCTGCGAGGTGTGCTCAGCCACGGCCGTAGGTCTCCTCAGCCTTCCAGAAGTAGATGAAACCGCCGACGCCGACGACCAGCGCCCAGGCCGCCGCGATCGCCCACACGTGGTGGGGCAGCTGGCTGGAGTGGAAGCTGTCGATCAGGGCGTAGCGCATCAGGTCGATGTAGATGGCGGCCGGGTTGGCCTTGATGGCCGCGACCACGGCGTGCGGGAGGTGGCTCTTGCTGGTCAGCTTGTCGATGCTCCACATGACGCCCGAGACGTACATCCAGGTGCGCAGCACGAAGGGCATCAGCTGGGCGATGTCCGGGGTCTTCGAGCCCCACCGGGCCATGATCATCGCCATGCCGGCGTTGAAGGTGAACTGCAGCGCCAGGGCCGGGATCGCGAGCACCCAGGAGATGGCGACCGGGACGCCGAAGAAGAGCAGGATGATGACCAGGGCGCACATCGAGAACAGCAGCTGCTGGAGCTGCTGGAGACAGAAGGCGATCGGCAGGGCGGCCCGCGGGAAGTGCAGGGCGCGGACCAGGCCGAGGTTGCCCGAGATGGCGCGGGTGCCGGTCAGGATCGAGCTCTGCGTGAACGTCCAGATGAACACGCCCGTGACCAGGAACGGGATGTAGTCGGGGACGCCGCGCTTGGTGCCGAGCAGGATGCCGAAGATGAAGTAGTACACCGCCGCGTTGAGCAGCGGGGTCATGACCTGCCAGACCTGGCCGAGCTTGGCCTGGCTGTACTGGGAGGTCAGCTTGGCGGTGGAGAACGCGGAGATGAAGTGGCGCCGGGCCCACAACTGGCGGACGTACTCGGGCAGCGAGGGGCGGGCGCCGCTGACGGACAGGCCGTGGCGGGCGGCGAGGGCCGCGAGGTCGTCTTCGGCCGGAGCCGCCGTGGAGGGCGGTGTGTGGAGGACCTGGCTCACATCCGCTGCTTTCGCTCGGGGGTGGGGGTGGTGCCGTGACGGCGTGTCCTTCGCCCGGCGTTTCCTTACGCTTCTCTTCACGTTTTCTTACGTCGGGACGGGACCGTATCGTCGCAACGTGAGCGTAGGCCGACCGGGCGTCGGAACGCAACCGTTTCGTCGTAACGTATCGCGTCGGGACGGGACCGTTTCGTCGTGACGGGTCGCGTAGGGACGGCACCGTATCGTCGTAACGCCCTATGCTGGAGCGCATGACGACGAACGCCGACGGGCCCCAGACGCGTACGCGCCGCCGGACCCCCGCCGGAGCCGCCGTGCTCCGCGAGGATGTGACGGAAGCCATCCGGGCGGCCGTCTTCGAGGAGCTCGCGGCCGTCGGCTACGCGCGGATGTCGATCGAGGGCATCGCGCGCCGGGCGGGCGTCGGCAAGACGGCGGTGTACCGGCGCTGGCGTTCCAAGCTGCACCTGGTGCTCGACGTCGTCTCGGCGATCGCGGTGATGGGCCTGCCGACACCGGACACGGGCTCCCTGGAGGGCGATCTGCGCCTGCTGTACGAGGTGACCTCGCGCGCCCTGCGCCACCCCGTGGCCTCGCAGATCATCCCGGACCTCCAGGCGGAGGCGGCCCGCAACCCCGACATCGCGGAGGCCATGCAGAAGACGCTGCGCGAGGGCCAGGAGGGCGTCGCCAGCAAGATCCTGGTCGCGGCGGTGCGGCGCGGCGAGATCAACCCGCACGTCGACGACGAGCTGGCCCTCGACCTCATCTCCGGCCCCCTGTACTGGCGTTCGGTCGTCATCCGCGCCCCGAAGCTGCCGAAGGGGTACCTCGACGCGCTGGCCCGCGCCACCGCGCAGGCGATCAAGGCGCTGTGAGCGGGGTGTCCTGAGCGTCAGCGGCAGTCCGGCGCGGCGCGCAGGCCGAGGAGTTCCGCCGCCGGCACCTCGACGCGGCCGTCCGCCGCCGAGTGACGCGGGTGACCCCCAGCAGGTCGGCGAGCGCGCGCTGACCGCCGGCCGGCGTCACGTGTCCGGCAGCCAGGCCGCGAGTGGCGCCTCGCAGAGCAGGGTGGCGGTGGCCGTCAGCCGCCGCTGCCGGGCGCGGGCCCGGGCGGCGAGCAGGCGCAGGACGTGGGTGCGTACGGCCGCGGGGTCGCCCAGCGGCGCCAGGAAGCGGGCCCGTGGGAGGAGCCCGTACGGAACACGGCGTGAGCGCGGTGTACGTCGTGGTGTGGCCCGCGCCGTCGAGCAGCGCGACCTTGTCCAGGGCGCACGGCCTCGACCACGTGCGCACCGCACGACGCGCCCGCCCGCGGTCGTCGCGGAGGTGGCGGCGCGGCCGTCGAGGAGGACGAGCAGGTGGTCGGCGGGAGAGCCCTGGAGACGCAGCAACTCAGCGGTGCCGTGGCGGCGGGGCGTGGAGGCCGTCCACAGGGTGTGGAGGACGGGGTCGGGGAGCGAGGCGAACAGCGGCACGTCCCGCAGCCGGCGCCAGCCGCCGTCGGCGTGCAGGACGGCGTGGTGGGCGGGGCGGGCGGCGAGGCGCTCGGGGGTGGGGGGAAGGACGGTTCACTCGTCGTCGCGAGCCCCTGGGCCGACGACAGCGGCGCGCTCCTCCTGTTCACCGTGGACCGCGAACGCCTCGACGCCCTGATGAGCGAGGACCCGTTTACCGCACCCCCGGAGTCCAGGTCCGCGCGATCCGTGCCTGGACACCGGTGGCCGAGGGCGTCCCCCAGCCGTCCTGACCGCGTCCGCGCTATCCCCGCGCCGCCCCCGGATGGAGCCGTACCCAGCCCTCCCAGGCCGACGTGATCATGTCCTCGACGTCGTGTCTGGCCTTCCAGGTCAGTTCCGTGGCGGCGCGGTCGGCGGAGGCGACGACGCGGGCCGGGTCGCCGGGGCGGCGGGGGGTGACGGTCGGGGGGCGGTCGTAACCGGTCAGGGCGTTGATGCGGTCGATCATCTCGCGCACGGAGACGCCCTCGCCGCGGCCGATGTTGAGGGTGAGCGCGCGGCCGGGGGAGGAGCGCAGGGCGCGGGCCGCGGCGACGTGGGCCTCGGCGAGGTCGACGACGTGGATGTAGTCGCGGACGCAGGTGCCGTCGGGAGTCGGGTAGTCGTCGCCGAAGATGCGGGGCGGGGCGTTCTCCGTCAGCTTCTCGAAGACCATGGGGATGAGGTTGAAGACGCCCACGTCCGCCAGCTCCGGGGCCGCCGCGCCGGCCACGTTGAAGTAGCGCAGGCAGGCCGTGGACAGGCCGGTCGCGCGGCCCGTCGCGCGGACCAGCCACTCGCCGGCCAGCTTCGTCTCGCCGTACGGGGACATCGGCACGCACGGCGTGTCCTCGGTCACCAGGTCGACGTCCGGCATGCCGTACACGGCCGCGGAGGAGGAGAAGACGAAGGAGGGGACCCCGGCCGCGGTGACCGCCTGGAGCAGGACGCGCAGGCCCTCGACGTTCTCCCGGTAGTAGTGCAGGGGCTTGTCCATCGACTCGCCCACCTGCTTCTTCGCCGCGAGGTGGACGACGCCGGTGACCGCGTGCTCGGCGAGGGTGCGGGCCAGGCGCGCGCCGTCCAGCGTGGACCCCTCCACCAGCGGTACCCCGTCCGGCACACGCGCGGCGATGCCGGTCGACAGGTCGTCGTACACCACGGCGTTCTCGCCCGCCTCGGTCATCGCCCGGACGACGTGCGCGCCGATGTAACCGGCGCCACCGGTGATCAGCCAGGTCATGTACGGCCGTCCCCTCGTGCTCGTTCCTGGCCGGGCGCCTTTCGGGCCCGGCGCCGGCCTGTGTGTCGCGTATCAGTGAAGCAGGCGGGGAGGGCGGCGGGGCGCAGGTGCGGTTACCGGGTGTGAGGGAGGGGGTGCGTGTGGTAGCGGCGCGTCGGTCGGCGGTAGGAGGGTGCTAACAGCACACAATCGGGCGGGTGGAGAGAAAGGGCAGACGCGAGGGCGTGGTGGCCGTGGCGGTGCCCACGGCCGTGATGTCGGCGGTGGGACTGTGGGGGCTCGACCGCGGGGGCATGTGGGGCGACGAGAGCGTCACCTATCTGGTGGGCCGGCGGTCCGTGCCGCAGATCTGGCGGTTGCTGCATGGCATGGACGCGGTGCACGGCCTGTACTACCTGTTCATGCACGCCGTCCTCGCCGTCCACCCCGGCGAGGTCGTCCTGCGTCTGCCCTCGGTGTGCGGTGCCGCCGCCGCGGCCGGTCTGGTCGCGGCGCTCGGGGTGCGGCTCGCCCGGCCCCGGGTGGGTCTGTGGGCTGGTCTGCTGTACGCGGTCACGCCGCTGACCGGGCACTACGCCCAGGAGGGCCGTTCGTACGCCCTGGTCGCGGCGGGGGTGGCCGGGGCGACGCTGCTGCTGGTGCGGGGCGTGGAGGGGCGGGGGCGGTGGTGGGGGTACGGCGGTGTCCTGGCCGTGTCCTGTCTGCTGCACGAGCTGGCGGTGCTGGTGGTGTGCGCGCACGCGGTGACGCTGGTGCTGTGCCGGGCGTCGCGGCGGGTGTGGCTCGGGTGGGGGTGCGCGGTGACGGCGGCGGGGGCCGCGCTGGCGCCGCTGGTGTGGGTGTCGCGGCGGCAGTCGGGGCAGGTGGCGTGGCTGGCGGTGCCGGGCTGGGGGCGGGTGGAGGCGCTGGCGCGGGATTTCGCCGTGGCGCCGAGGGGGGTGGTGTTCTGGGCCGCGGTGGTGCTCATGGCGGTGGGTGCGGTGGCGGGGCGGCGGGTCGCGGTGGTCGCGGGGCCGTTGCTGGTGGTGCCGCCGGGGGTGCTGATGGCCGTGTCCCAGGTGCGGCCGCTGTACCACGAACGGTACGTGCTGTACGCGCTGGCGGGGGCGCCGCTGCTGGTGGCGGCGGGAGGGGAGTGGGCGGTGGGGCTGCTGCGACGGGGGCGTCGCGTGGCCGCCCTCGACGCCCTGCCCAATGGCGCCTCCCACGGTCACCTCCGCCTGTCCCGCCTCCCCGTCCTCGCCGGCGCCCTCGCCATCGCCCTCGTCTTCCTCCACGCGCTCCCCCTCTACCGCCAGGACCGCTCCCCGGCCCACCGCCCCGAGAATCTCGCCGCCGTCTCCGCGCTCGCCGCACGGGAGATCCGTCCCGGCGATCCCGTGCTGTTCGTGCCGTCGGTCTGGCGGCTCACCGCGCTGACCTATCCGCGGGCCTTCCGCGCGGCGCGCGACATCGCGCTGCGGGAGCCGGGACCGCGGTCCGGCACGCTCAGCGGGCGCGAGACGCCGCCCCGCGAGCTCCCGCGGGAACTGCGGCGCCGGCTCGCCTCCGCGGACCGCGTGTGGGTCGTGGCCGACACCCGGGCCCTGCACGCGCCGGGCGATCCGACCGACCGGCTCAAACTGGCCGCCCTGCAAAGGCGGTTCACGCCCGGCCAGGAGTACGTCAGCGGACGCGTCGCCCTGCGTCTCTACGTCCGCCGCGCCGCCCTGACGGGCTCTCCGGCGCAGCCGGGTCCGCCGCGCCCCACCGTCACGGCCCCTCCGCCGCGGCCGCGTCCAGCGCCACGGTGAGTTCGTCGAGGCGGGCCCGCAGTGCGCGGATCTCGTCGGCGTCGAAACCGGTCGCGGCGACGATGCGGCGCGGTACCTGCAGCGCGCGCTCGCGCAGGGCGACGCCCTCGTCGGTGAGCCGTACCTCCACCGAACGCTCGTCGCGGGCGCTGCGCTCACGGCGTACCAGACCGGCCGTCTCCAGGCGCTTGAGCAGCGGGGAGAGCGTGCCGGAGTCGAGCCGCAGGTGCTCGCCGAGCTTCTTGACCGGCAGCTCGCCGTGCTCCCACAGCACCAGCATCACCAGGTACTGCGGATAGGTGAGCCCGAGGTCCTTGAGGATCACCCGGTAGACACCGCCGAAGGCGCGCGACGCGGCGTTCAGGGAGAAGCAGATCTGCTGGTCCAGGCGGAGCCAGTCGGTGGCAGGCGGCGTACTCATGCCTCCAGGGTAGCTCTTGTTCCCCATTTAGTTGTGTGCAATTGAATTGTGTGCTCTACTTGTGGTCGTGAGGCGGCCGCCGGAAGCGCCGCCGGACCACGCACCGACTTCGAGAGGGACGGTTTCCCATGGACGCGCTCTACACCGCTGTCGCCACCGCCACCCACGGCCGTGACGGCCGGGCCTTCACCAACGACGGCAAGATCGACGTCAAGCTGGCCCCGCCGGTGGAACTGGGCGGCAACGGCGAGGGCACCAACCCGGAGCAGCTGTTCGCCGCCGGTTACGCCGCCTGCTTCGGCAGCGCGCTCGGCCTCGTCGGCCGCCAGGCCAAGGTCGACGTCAGCGACGCGGCCGTCACCGCCGAGGTCGGCATAGGCAAGCAGGGCGAGGGCTTCGGCCTGAAGGTGACGCTGCGCGTCGAACTGCCCGACACCGTCGACCAGGAGACCGGCCGCAAGCTCGTCGAGACCGCCCACCAGGTCTGCCCGTACTCCAACGCCACCCGCGGCAACATCGACGTCGACCTCGTCATCGAGTAGCCGGTCCGGCAGGACTCAGCGCACCCGCGCCAGCACCTCCCCCGTCCGCCCGCTCCACGTCACCACCACCGCCTCCGGCGGCACCGGCTGCCGTCGCGTCAGCAGCAGCCAGCGGACGTGGTAGCGGCGGACCACCGCCTCCCGCTCGGCGCGGGTGGCGTCCGGCGCGAAGTAGGCGCGCACGTCGGCCGACCGTCGCCTGCGCTCGCGTTCGTCCAGCGCCGGGTCGGGCCAGATCGGCGCGGCGAGGTTCGGCCCGTACCCGGCGATGAGATGGGCGGCCTGGTAGCCGTCGGTGAGCACCACCTCGCCGCGCCTGACGTACCGCGCCGCCCAGTCGTACGACGGCCAGCGCGGCGGCTGGTCCAGCCCCACCGGGTCCAGGGCCCGCGGCACCACCGCCCCGCCCTGCACCGTGCAGAACCCCACGCACGCCCACACCACCGCGGCCCCGCCCAGCACCTTCCGGAACGCCCCCCACGGCCGGGGCGCCGCCAGCTCCACCGCGAGCGCGAACTGCAGCGGCACCAGCACCGCCCACAGGACACGGCCGTAGGTGTAGTGCCCGCTCAGCCAGCCGTACGCCAGCACCAGGCTCTCCAGCGCGAACATCAGCAGCAGCGGGTCGCGTCCCGCCGTGCCCCGGGCCCGCCACCACAGCGCCGGCGCCCCGATCAGCGCCAGCCAGGAGTTCCCGGCCAGGTGCTCGTAGAGCCGCCGGTGCATCCAGTCCATGCCGGAGTCGCCGCCCAGCGACAGCACGTCGTAGTACGGCCAGACGACGGCCACCGCGAGCGCCGCCGCGCCCGCCACCGCCCAGCGTGCGACCAGCGGACCCGTCCACCCCCGCTGCCGGGCCGCGACGATCGCCACCGCCCCGACCACCGCGGAGACCGCCGTGACCGGATGCACGAGCAGGATCAGGGCGTACAGGGCGCCGGTCCCCGCATACCCCCACCAGCCGCCCAGGCCGCTCGGACCGACGTAGCGGACCGGCGCCTCGCGCTCGGCCGCGCGCGTGGCCGTCAGCGCCCACGCCCAGAAGGTCAGCCCGATCGCGAACGCGGACGGGTAGCTGATGTTCGTCGTCAGCGACATCAGCCCGAGGTAGCCGCTCCACAGCAGCCGCTCGGTGCCCCACAGCAGCGTCATCGCGGGCACCGCGAGCACCGGCGCCCACGGGCGGTCGGTGAGGGTGCGCACGAAACGGCCCACGCCCGTCAGGAGCAGGACCAGGTGCAGGGGCCCGGCGATCCTGAGGACCGCCCAGCCCGACAGGCCCGTCAGCCGCGCGAAGAGGGCCTGGACGACGGCGTACGGGCCGTAGTACGGGCTGCCCGCGCCCGGCAGGTCCGCCATGGAGTGCGCCGGGTGCAGCAGGTCCGCCCTGAGCCGCTCGATGACCGCCGCGTGCTGACCGGCGTCGCAGCACAGCGGAATCCGCCAGAACGCCAGCGTCAGCACCAGCCAGAACAGGCCGCCGAAGACCTGGTACGGACCGGGGTGCCAGGCGCGGCCGCCGCGCAGCGCCGTCGCGCCGCGCAGGGTCCGCCGGACGAGGACGTCGGCGCTCGGGAGGGTCTTGGACATGGGCCGTATGTTTCCCGCCACGAGTGCCGGAACGGCGGACCGTCACCTCAACGAGTGAGCCCGACCGGTGGCGGGGGCCGGGATGGCGGGGGAGCCCTCCGGCCCGGGCGGACGCTCGCCCAGCAGCACCGTCCGCACCACCCGCTCCGCCGCCCGCCCGTCGTCGAACTCGCAGAACCGCTCCCGGAACGCGGCCCGCAGCCGCGCCGACTCCTCGTCCCGCCAGCCGCCTGAGGCGAACAGCCGCGCCAACTCCCGGTAGGAGCGCGAGACATGGCCCGGCGCGTCGGCGGTGATGTCGAAGTAGGCGCCCCGGCTGGCCGCGTACGCGCCCCAGTCGTCGGCGTGGATCACGATCGGGCGGTCCAGGTTGGCGTAGTCGAACATCACGGCCGAGTAGTCGGTGACCAGCACGTCGGCCGCGAGCAGCACGTCCTCGACGTGCGGTTCGTCGGTCGCGTCGACCAGGACGCCGCGCCGGTGCAGGTCGGCGAGGCCGAGACCGCGGGCCGGGCCGGCGGCGAGGGAGGGGTGCAGGCGGACGACGAGGGTGTGGCCGGGGCCCAGGTCCGCGGCGAAGCGGGCCAGGTCGATCCGGTCGACGTGACCGCCGCGCCGGTAGTCGCGACGGGTGGGCGCGTACAGGACGACCGTGTCGCCGTCCGGGACGCCCAGCCGCTCGCGCACCGAACGGCCCCTGTCCGCGGGCGCGTTGACCAGGACGTCGTTGCGGGGGCTGCCGGTCCGCAGCGAGGTGAAGTGACAGGGGTACGCCCGCTCCCACACCAGCTCGGAGTGGCGGTTGGCGACCAGGCTGTAGTCCCAGCGGTCGGCGCGGCGCAGCATCTGCGGCACGCTGAAGCCGTGCCGGGCACCCGGCTTGGTCAGCAGGTCGGCGCCCATGTACTTCAGCGGGGTGCCCTGGTGGGTCTGCACGTGCACGCTGCCGGGCCGTTTGGCCAGGCTGCCGGGCCAGTTGACGTCGTTCACCCAGTACGTCGCCCGGGCCATGACCGCGTGATAGCGCGCCGAGCCCGGCGTCACGTACTCGACGCCCGGCGGCAGCGCGTCCACCGCGTCCTCGCGCACCACCCACACCCCGCGGATGTGCGGGGCGAGTTCGCGGGCCTTGGCGTGGATGGCGGCCGGGTCGCCGGAGGGCACGCGGTGGTGGTTGGCGGAGTAGACGGCGAGGTGCGGATCGAGCGGCAGCCTCGACTGGGCGGTGTGGAGCGCCTGTCGGGCCCTGCCCGACACCGCCCGGCCGATGCGCCGCCCGCCCCTGCCCGCCAGGGTGCGCGTACCGCGCCAGCCCCGCAGCAGCGCGTACGAGGCGTAGGGCGCCGACGCCAGCAGGCGCATCTCGGTGCCGCGCGGACCGTCCGGCGGGGTGAAGCCGGGCGGGAGGTGGCGGCGGTGGAAGGCGCGGATCTCGCGGTAGAAGTCCGGGCGGTCCTTCGCGGTCACCCGGTCCTCGCGGGCGATCACGTACAGCATGTGGTCCAGGGCCCGCTCGAACAGCAGCGGACGGGCCCACGCCAGGTCGTCGCGCTCCTCCAGGAACGCGAACAGGCCCTCGTACTGGGGGAAGATGTCGAAGTGCCGCCGCCCCGGCGTCTTGGTGATCGCGCCCTGCCGGCGCTGCCGGTACTCCACGCCGATGCGGTCCAGGCAGGCGATGCGCCCGGCGAGGACCATCGAGCGGTAGGTGACCGGCGCGTCCTCGTACAGACCCGGCGCGTACTGCAGCCCGTGCTCCTGGAAGAAGGCGCGCCGGTACGCCTTGTTCCAGGCGACCAGGAACAGATGGACGTACTGGGGGCTCTCGCGCAGGGTGAAGGTGTCCAGGCCCGCCGCCGCCAGCAGGTCCGCGGAGTCGCTGCGCCCGCCCCGGCCCCACCAGTGCGTGCGGACGTGGTCGAAGACCAGGATGTCCGGCTCGCCGGCGCCCTGGAGGCGCTCGGCGACGGCGGCCAGCAGGCCCGGCGTGTAGGCGTCGTCGCTGTCGAGGAAGAGGACGTAGTCGCCGGTGGCCAGCGCGAGACCGGCGTTGCGGGCCCGGCCCAGGCCGACGTTCTCCGGCAGGTGCAGCACCCGCACGCGCGGGTCGCGCCCGGCGTACTCGTCGAGGATCGCGCCGCAGCCGTCGGGCGAGAGGTCGTCGACGGCGATCACCTCGAAGTCGCCGTAGGACTGTCCGAGCACCGAGTCGAGGCACTCGCGCAGATAGCCCTGCACCTTGAAGACGGGGACGATGATGCTGAAGCGGGGCACGTCAGCTCCTTGCGAGGGTCGTCGCGGCGGCGGGGGCGGGAACGCGCTCGGCGAGCGGCAGCACGGGCGGGATCGCGTCCGGCGGCTCGCCGAGGAAGACCCGGCGCACGACGCGCTCGGCGGCGCGCCCGTCGTCGAAGCCGCAGAAGCGCTCCCGGAACGCGGCCCGCGCCGCCGTCGCCTCCGGCCCCCTCCAGGTGCCGTCGCGGAAGACGGCCGCCAGCTCCCCGGGCGTCGTGGCCACCGCGCCGGGCGGGCTCTCCATCAGGTCGAAGTACACGCCCCGGGTCTCCCGGTAGACGTCCCAGTCGTCCGCGTACACGACGATCGGCCGGTCCAGGTTGGCGTAGTCGAACATGATCGACGAGTAGTCGGTGATCAGCGCGTCGGCCGCCAGGCACACGTCCTCGGCGCTGCGGTGCGAGGTGACGTCGATGATCCGGCCGGTGTTCCGCGCGCCGCCCCGGTCGTAGAAGTAGTGGGCGCGCAGCAGCACGACCACGTCCTCGCCGGCCTGTTCGCAGAAGGCCTCCAGGTCCAGGCCCGTCTCGAAGCCGGTGTGGTAGTCGCGGTGCGTGGGCGCGTACAGGACCGCCGTCTTCCCCTCCGGGACGCCCAGCTCGCGCCGGACGCGGATCACGTCGTCGGCGGTCGCCGTGTAGTAGACGTCGTTGCGCGGATAGCCGTATTCGAGCGTCTCGTGGGCCGCCGGGAACGCCCGCTCCCACATCTCGGTCGAGTGCCGGTTGGAGCTGAGGTTGTAGTCCCAGCGGTCCACCCGGGCCAGCAGCTTGGCGAAGCTGCCGGTGGCCGCCGCGACCACGGGGTACGCCGCCTGGTCGACGCCCATCTTCTTCAGCGGGGTGCCGTGCTGCGTCGAGATGTGGACGCTGCCGGGGCGTTTGACGACCGCGTCCGCGAAGTTGGCGTTGTTGACGAGGTACGTGGCACGGGCGAGCACGTCCCAGTACGCGCGGCTGCCGATGACGGCGTACTCGACGCCCTCCGGCACGGTGTGCGCCTGGTCGGCCTCGACCAGGAACACCGAGCGGATGTGCGGGGCCAGTTCGCGGGCCTTGGCGTGGATGGCGGCCGGGTTGCAAGTGTAGCCGCGGCCCCAGTAGGCGCAGTACACCGCCAGGTCGGGGTCCAGGGGGCGGCGCAGGGCGCGGGCGTAGTGCAGGCGGGTGCGCAGGCCGCGGGGGCGGGGCAGCCGCTCCACGGCCCGGGTCGCCGCCCGGCTGGTGCCGCGCAGGGCGCGGAAGGCCGCGTACGCGCCGGTCGCCAGCAGCCGGTGCTGGACGCCGAGGCGGCCGGCCGGCGCCCGGAAGCCGGCCGGGCGGTGGCGCCGGTAGAGCCGGCCCGCCCGCCGGAAGAAGGCCCGGCGCCGGCCCGTGAGCCGCCTGGGGTGCGCGGCGGTCTTGAGGATCGCGGCGAAGAGCTGCTCGAACAGCGGCGACAACCGCTCCTCGGGCAGGCCCAGTTCGGCCGCGCGGGTGAGCACCAGGTCGGCCTGGTCGAGGAGTTCGAAGTGGTGCTCGCCGGGCAGGTTCAGCCGGCTGCCCTGGCGGCGCACGAGATGCCGTACGACGACCTCGCGCAGCACCGCCGCCTTCTCGGCCCGCAGCGCGACCAGGCCCCCGAAGCCGACGTCGGTGAAGTGACCGCCGGGGAAGCCCAGTTGGTGGTCGGCCAGGAACGCCCGCCGGTAGGCGGCGCCGAACGCCGGGAGCTGCACGCCGGTCAGCTGCGGGGCCTGGTCGGGGTGGAAGGCGCCGGCCGGCGTCTTCGCCGGCCACAGCGGCGCGGCCGGGTTGGTCGGCTCGCCCTCCCACCACGGGACGCGCTCGTGCTCGGCGTACAGGACGTCCACGTCGCCGGTCTCGCGCAGCCGCGCCTCCAGCGCCGCCAGCGCGCCCGGCACGAGCGTGTCGTCGCCGTCGAGGAACAGCACGTACGCGCCGGTCGCCGCCCGCATCCCGGCGTTGCGCGCCCCGGCCAGCCCGGCCGACGGCGGCGAGTGCACCGGGGCCACCCGGGAGTCCCGCCCGGCGTACCCGGCGGCCACGTCCGCCGCGGGCGCGTCCGGCGCGTCACAGACCGGGATCAGCTCGAAGTCGCCGTAGGACTGCGCGAGGACGGAGTCCAGCGCCTGGGACAGCCGGCCCGCGACCCCATGGGACGGGACGATGATGCTGAAGCGGGGCATTCTGATCTTTCTGTCGATGGTCGAGGGGGCGCGTCAGCGGCCCGGCCGTCCCGCCGGACGCCAGGTGGAGGGCCGGCTCGGGGTGGGCCGGGACGGACTGGAGGGCATGCGAACTCCCCAAGGTGAGAACGGCGTTCAGAGGCTGTCGGTGACGGTCAGGGGGCCGGACGGTTGCGGCACGGTGGTCTGCGGGGAGCGCGCGAGGCGCGCGGCCGGGGCGGGCACCGGGTGGCGGTCGGCGAGCGGGACGACCGGCGGCAGCTCCGTCTCGCCCAGCACCACCCGGCGGACGACGCGTTCGGCGGCGCGTCCGTCGTCGTACGGGCAGAACCGCTCGCGGAACGCGGCGCGCAGCTGGGCCGAGCGGGAGCCGCGCCAGTGGCCGGTGGCGAAGATGTCGGTCAGTTCGTCCTCGCTGCGGGCGACCGCGCCCGGCGGGAAGGAGCGCAGGTCGAAGTAGACGCCGCGGGAGGCCTCGTACGCCTCCCAGTCGTCGGCGAGGATCACGATCGGCCGGTCCAGGCCGGCGTAGTCGAACATGACCGACGCGTAGTCCGTGACCAGGGCGTCGGAGGCGAGGCAGAGCTCCTCCAGGCTCGGGTGGCCGGTGACGTCGATGATCCCGGGGCCCTGCGGCACGGGGCCGTGGACGCGGGCCAGGACGGTGAAGCCGGGGCCCAGGCGGCGCAGCAGGCGCTCCAGGTCGAGGGGGGAGCGCTGGGTGCGGCGGTAGTCGCGGCGGGCGGGCGCGTACAGCAGCGCCACCGTGCCCTCGGGGACGCCGAGCGTCTCGCGCAGGCGGGTCACGTCCGCCGAAGTGGCCTTGTGGAACACGTCGTTGCGGGGGTGGCCGTATTCGAGCGTGGTGTAGCGGCCGGGGTGGACGCGTTCCCAGGTGAGGGTGGAGTGGCGGTTGGCCGACAGGACGTAGTCCCACTTGTCGACGTCGTCCAGGAGCCGGGCGAAGTCCGTGTCCCGGGCCGCGGCCGGGCGTTCCTGGAGGTCGAGGCCCGTGTGCCCGAGGGGGGTGCCGCGGTGGGTCTGGATCAGGACCTGGCCGGGGCGCTTGACCAGGCGGGGTTCGAAGGGGCGGTCGGCGACGAGGTACCTGGAGCGGGCCAGGGCCGTCCAGTAGGCGGCCGTGCCGGGGCGGGGGAGCCAGGCCGTGCGCAGGTGCGGGGCGAAGGAGCGGAACGCCTCCTCCAGGGCGCCCGGGTTGCCGGCGCGGGTGGTGAACACCGCGCGGTCGGCGCGCAGCGGGAGGCGGCGCTGGAGGCGGTAGTGCAGCCGCAGGGCGGCCGAGCGGACGGCGCCGCGCAGGCGTGCGGTGAGCCCGGTCGCGGCGCGGTGCAGGGCGGCGGCCGACCGCAGGGCGCGGTAGGTGCGGTACAGGCCCCAGCGGATCAGCAGGTGGCGCGGCAGGACCCGGGTGCCGGTGACGCGGTAACGGCGGTAGTGGGCGCGGGCCTTGCGCAGGAACTCGGCGCGGGCCTCGCGCGGCAGCCGGCCGGGGCGGGTGAAGACGACGGCCAGGTGGTCGACCATGCGGCGGAACAACACCGGGCGCCAGCGGGCCAGTTCGGGGTGGTGGTCGACGTAGGCGAAGACGCGGTCGTACTGCTCGAAGACGTCGAAGTGCCGGCGGCTGGTCGTGCCGAGGATGTTGCCCTGCCGGCGCTGGCGGTAGTGCACGCACACCCGGTCGAGGGTGGCGAGGGAGTCCGCGGCCATCAGCGCCGGGAACGTCCACGGCGTGTCCTCGTAGTAGCCCGGCGGGAAGGAGAGGGCCGCGCGCTCGACGAACTCCCGCCGGTACGCCTTGTTCCAGGCCACCATCAGCAGGTGCAGCAGGCCCGGGCGGTCCTCCAGCCGGAAGGGCGCCGGGCCCTGCTCGGTGAGCTGCACGGCCGCCTGGTTGCGGACCGTCTCGCCGGTCCAGAAGACCCGCGCGTAGTCGTAGACCAGGACGTCCGGCTCGCCCGTCTCCTTCAGCCGGTCGGCGATCGCCCGCAGCGCGTCCGGGGTGAGGGTGTCGTCGCCGTCCAGGAAGACCAGGTAGTCACCGCTCGCCTGGGCGATTCCCGCGTTGCGGGCGAGGCCCAGGCCCTGGTTCGCGGCCAGGTGCACCGGCCGCACCCGCGTGTCCCGTGCCGCGAACTCGTCGATGATCGCGCCGGATCCGTCCGGCGAGCAGTCGTCGACGGCGATCAGCTCCAGATCCGGATACGACTGCGCCAGCACCGATTCCAGGCATTCGTGCAGGTACGCCTGAACCTGGTACGCGGGGACGATGACACTGAACCTGGGCAACGGGACATCCATGGGTCGCAGCGGGTGGTAGGCCCCGTCGCGTCACGACCGGACCTTGCCCGGGAACGGCCGATGGAGTGACTTGGTTACGGTTTCCTACGTCATAAGGGGGACGCCAGGTGAACGGCGTCCCCCTTATGTCTGGGTTTCGGGCTACTTGACCGCCCCCGCCATCACACCGGAGACGAACTGCCGCTGGAAGGCGAAGAAGACGATCAGCGGGATCACCATGGAGATGAACGCGCCGGGCGCCAGGACGTCGACGTTGTTGCCGAACTGCCGTACCTGCGTCTGCAGTGCGACCGTGATCGGCTGGCTGTCGGCGTTGGTGAACACCAGCGCCACCAGCATGTCGTTCCACACCCACAGGAACTGGAAGATGGCCAGGCTCGCGATCGCCGGCCCGCCCAGCGGCATCACGACCCGGAAGAACAGGCGCAGTTCACCGGCGCCGTCCAGCCGGCCCGCCTCCAGCAGCTCCCGGGGGATCTCCGCGAAGAAGTTCCGCAACAGGAACACCGCGAACGGCAGCCCGAAGCCCGTGTGGAACAGGATCACCCCGAAGATCGTCCCGAACAGGCCGATGTCACCGAAGAGTTCGGCGATCGGGATCAGCGCCACCTGCACCGGCACCACCAGCAGCCCGACCACGGCCAGGAACCACCAGTCGCGGCCCGGGAACTCCATCCACGCGAACGCGTAGCCCGCCAGCGAGCCGATCACCACCACCAGGATCGTCGCCGGCAGGGTGATCAGCACCGTGTTCACCAGGGAGTTGGTGATGTCGCTGTTCTCCAGCAGCTTCTGGTAGCTGTCGAAGGTGAGCTCGGAGGGCTTGGAGAAGACGTTCCACCAGCCGTTGGCACCGATGTTCTCCGGCGCCCGCAGCGAGGACACCAGCAGCCCGAAGGTCGGCACCAGCCAGAACAGGCCGACGAGGATGAGGAACACCCGCAGCAGACCGCCGCTGACCCCGCCCGCCAGCCGGGAGCCCAGCGACTGCCTGGCCCGCACCGCGGTGACCGGCGGAGCCGCCTTGCGGAGACTGTCGGCATGCGTCGTCATCGCCGTACCTCCCGCCGCAGCCGGCGCACGTTGAACCACATCACCGGGATCACCAGCAGCAGCAGGAACACCGCGATGGCGCTCGCGATGCCCGGCTGGTCCTCCGAGAAGCCCTTGCGGTACAGCTCCAGGGCGAGCACGTTCGCGTCGTCCTGGGAGGAGCCCGGGGCGATGATGAAGACCAGGTCGAAGATCTTCAGCACGTTGATCATCAGCGTGACGGTGACGACGGCCAGGACCGGCGCCAGCAGCGGCACCGTGACCCTGCGGAACACCTGCCACTCGCTCGCCCCGTCGACCCGGGCGGCCTCCAGCAGCTCGCGCGGCACCCCGGCCAGCCCGGCCGCGATCAGCACCATCGCGAAGCCCGCCCACATCCAGATGTACGACCCGATGATGGCCGGGGTGACCAGCGACGGGCCCAGCCAGTTGACGCCGTTGTACGGCTCCTTGAAGTTGCTCGCCGGCAGGCGCAGTCGAGCCCCGTCCGCCTTGGCCGGCAGCGTGAAGGTGCCGTCGTCGGCGGCCTTGGCGGACGCGACCACCTTGCCGTCCTTGACCGCCTCCACCTTCATCCCGGCGTAGCCCAGCTCCGACGGGTCGGGCTTGCCCAGCGTGCCCACGCCCTTGCCCCGCGTGAAGTCCTGCCAGGTGGTGCCGGTGATCTTCCCCGCCTCCGGCTGCGCCGCCACGGCCTTCTTGGCGCTGTCGGGCATCTGGTCGGGGGCGACGCCGACGAGGGGCAGGGTGACGACCTGGCCGGTGTGCACGGTCGCCGAGGTGAGGTACCCGCCGTGGTCGGGCCTGAGCGGCGACTGACGCCCCGGGTGCGCCTTCGGGAACGCCGAGGACTGCGCGAACGTGTCGTGGATGCCCACCCACACCGCGTTCGCCACGCCCTTGTCCGGGTCCTGGTCGTACACCAGCCGGAAGATGATCCCGGCGGCCAGCATGGAGATCGCCATCGGCATGAAGACGACCAGCTTGAACGCCGTTCCCCAGCGCACCCGTTCGGTCAGCACCGCGAAGACCAGCCCGAGCGCGGTGGCGCCCGTCGGCGCGAACACCACCCAGATGACGTTGTTCTTCAGCGCGGTGCGGATGCCGTCGTCGGTGAACAGCGCCTTGTAGTTGTCGAATCCGGCGAAGCCGTCACCGGAGGAGTCGTAGAAGCTGCGGACGACCGAGTACCCGATCGGGTAGACCACGAGCGCGCCCAGCAGCACCAGGGCCGGCAGCAGGAACAGCGCCGCCACGGTCCTGCGGGTGCCGGTCACGCTCTTGCGCTTCGGAGCGGCAGGGGTGTCCGGCACCCCTGCCGCCGTGGCCGACGTCATCGCCGGATCAGCTCCCGCTGCCGTACGCCGCCGCCGCGTCCTTCTCCAGCTTCGCCTGGGCGCCCGCCACGTCGGTCGGGTTCTTCAGGAAGTCCTGGAGATCCTTCCACTCGCCCTTGCCGGGCGTGCCGCCGAAGGCCTGCGGGGCCTGGTCGGACATGTCGAAGCGGAAGTCGTCGCCCGAGTCGATCAGGGCCTTGGCGATCTTCTGCTGGACCGCGTTCGGATACGCGGAGTCCGGCACGTTCTTGTTGGGCGAGAGGTAACCGCCCAGCTTCGCCTGGATCGTCGCGGCGTCCGGCGAGGCCAGGAACTTCACCAGGGCCTGCGCGCCCTTGGAGTCCTTCAGGATGACGGCCGCGTCGCCGCCGGTGACCACGGGGGCGGTGTCGCCGACCTTCGGGAACGGGAACACCTTGGCGTCCGTGCCGACCTTCGCCTTGGTCTGGCCGATGTTGACCTGCACGAAGTCGCCCTCGTAGACCATCGCCGACTTCGGCTGGTCGCCGCCGGTGAAGGTGTTGGTGACGGAGTCGGTGAACGACGTCTGCAGGGCGCCGTTGCCGCCGCCCGCGACCCAGTCCTTCTTGCCCCAGACCTGCGCGAGCGTGGTCAGGGCCTGCTTCACGGACGGGTCCGTCCACTTGATCTTGTGCTGGGCGAGCTGGTCGTACTTGTCCGGGCCCGCCTGGGAGAGGTAGATGTTCTCGAACCAGTCGGTCAGCGGCCAGCCGTCCGCGCCCGCGACGGAGAACGGCGTGACACCGGAGTCGTACACCGCCTGCGCGGTGGTCAGCAACTCCTGCCAGGTCTTCGGCTCCTTGGCGCCCGCGTTGTCGAAGACCTTGGTGTTGTACCAGATCAGCGACTTGTTGGCGGCCTTGTAATAGGCGCCGTACTGCTTGCCGTTGACCTTGCCGATGTCCTGCCAGCCCTGCGAGTAGTTCTTCGCCAGCTCCGACTGGGTGTCGGCGCTCAGCGGCTTCGCCCAGTTCTTGTCCACGGCCTGCTTGATGGCGCCCGGCTGCGGGAGCAGCGCGACGTCCGGGGGCTGGCCGCCCGCGATCTTCGAACCGAGGAAGTTGATGATCGGGTCCTGGGCCGGTACGAACGTCACCTTCGCGCCGGTGCGCTTCTCGAACTCCGACAGGACCTGTTTGAAGTTCTTCTGCTCCGCGCCGGTCCAGACGGCGGCGACCTCCAGGCTGGTGCCGTTCAGTTTGGGCAGGGTGACCGTGGAGCCCGTCTCCTTGCCTCCGCCTCCTGAGTTGTCCTTGCCGTTGTCGTCGCCGCCGCAGCCGGCGAGCGCCAGAGCCAGCGCCCCTGAGAGGAGGGCGGCGGCGGTCCTGGCGGCCCTGCGTGTCCGGTTCTTGCTGCTCGTGCTGCGCATCACTGCCCCGTTCTTCGATCTTCGTCGAACGTCGAGCGCTGTCCCGTGCGATCTGGTCTACGCCGACCGGTGGGGGGCGGCAAGAGTGCGTTCTGTGTCAAGTAGGGGATCGTGACCGCGTCGTGACCAGGGGCCCGGTGTGTGCGCGCCGACGCCTGCGAACGGGCACGAGGGTGCCAGAAAGCGCCGGACGGGGTTACAGGAGCGAGGGCACCTCGGTCGCCGCGACCTCCCGCGCGGCCCGTTCCAGGGCGCTGGCGAGGAGGGCGAGGTCCGTGGGGCCGTTGCCCAGTTCGCGCACCGGCCGGCGAGCCGGGGGATCGCCCATGCGGTGCCACTCCAGGGGGACGACCGTGGGGCGCAGGGTTGACGTGCGCGGGATGCGGCCCGTGACCCGGCCGCCCTGGAACGCGGTCGTACGGCCGTCCGCCCAGGTCAGCCGGCCGCGACCGGGCGCCGGGTCCTCCGGTGCGGTGCCCGGGGCGTCCAGGGTCACGCGGAGCGCGGCCCTGCGGGACGGTTCCGTCTCCGCCGTACGGCCGCCGGGGCCGGCCGCCGCGACCAGGTGCACGCCGAGCCGCTCGCCCTCCCGGGCCACGGCCTCCAGCGCCCGCATCACCGACCCCGCCGCCGGCCGGCCGGGCGAGCCCAGCGCGGGGGAGACCAGGGCGTCCAGATCGTCCACGACCACCACGAGCCGGGGAAGCGGCGCGGGCGCTTCGGCCTGCCGCCTGGCCGCCGCGGGGCGCAGCCGCAGGGTGGCACTGGACGGGGCGTCGAGGTCGGCGGCGCCGGGGGTGGCGGGGACGCCGGCGGTCCCGCGTCCGAGGCCGGCGGAGGCGTCGAGTCCGGTGGAGGTGCCGAGTGCTGCGTGTGTTCCCGGGGATGCGGATGATCCCGGCGATCCGGGGGCGCCGGGCGCTCGGGACGGGCCCGTCGCCCGTGCGGGAGCCGCTGTGCCGGAGGGGCCTGTCGCCCCGGACGCGCCCGCCGTACCCGCCGCGGCCGCCGCTCGGGAGATTCCGCGTGGCGTCGTCGAGGCTCGCTGGGCCGGACGCTGGGCGACGAGGCGGCCGTTCGTCTCGCGGCTCGTGTGCCACTCGGTGAAGTCGGCGCGGCCGAGCAACTCGGCCCGGCGTTTCAGTTCCGCGGTCAGGGACTGGGCGAACTCCCGCATCCGCACGGGGTCGTTGGCGGTGAGGTGGGTCGTGACGTGCGGGACGTCCGTGCACGGGCGCAGGCCGTCGCCGTGGCCGGCGGCCGTGCCCACGCTGTCGCGGCCGTCGATCAGGACGATGCCCAGCCGGTCGGGACGCTCGGCGGCGGCCAGCGAGGCGACCACGGCCCGCAGCAGCTCCGTACGGCCGCTGCCCGCCGGGCCCTCGATCAGCAGGTGCGGTCCGTCCGCCGCGAGGTCGGCGCAGACCGGGCCGCGCGGTCCGGCCCCGAGGACGGCCCACGCCCGCCCGCCGAGGGACTCGGTGTCGTCCGCGGCGTCCGCCCAACGTGCCATCAACGAGGCCGGGGTGGCCCGGGCCAGCCCCAACTCGTCCAGCAGGCGCGCCGCTTGGGGCAGCGGCACGGACACCCGGGGGTGCCGCTCGGCGGACGAGCCGTCCGGCCGCAACGGGGCGAGGGCACGCGCGAACCGCTCGGCCCACGCGAGGGAGACCGCGTCCACGGCGGCGACGGTGCCGGGGGATATGGGCCCGGAGGGAGCGGCGGCGTCGGGAGGCGTGGTGCCCGGGCCGGTGCGGGCCACGCGCATCAGCCGCAGGGCCGTCGCCACGTCGCCGCTCAGCAGGGCGACCGCACCGCACTCCCGGAACACCGGGGCGACCGCGCAGGCCGCCTCGTACGTCTGCGTCACCGGCGAGACGGGCGAGGCGGACGGGGTCTCGGCGAGGCAGACGACGTGGATTCCGGCCACCGGCCCCTCCGCCGCCAGCCGGGCCACGGCCTCGCGCACATCGGCCCCACCGGGATCCCCGTCGACGACGAGCACGGTGTACGGCCCCGCGAAGACGCCGGTCTCGTCCCCGCCGTCATCGTCCCGGGCCCAGGAGGGCCGCCGAACGGCACCGCGGACGGAGGGCGGCATACCGGAGCCGGCGCGGGTGGTGCCGTCCGCGGAGGTGTACGTCCCGGTGCCGGAAGCGGCTTCTGGCGCCGGGATACCCCTGGAGGTGTGCGGGTCCGTGCCGTGGAAGGCGTCGGCCGTCGCCTGCCTGCCGTGCGCGTCGGTGGGGCGGGAGCCGGCCGCAGTGCCCGCGGGGATCGCGCCCGGTCGGGCCGTGCGCAGGGGCGTTCGGGTCGCGGCGCGGGGGTCCGTGAGCTGGTCCTCCAGGCGGCGGAGGAGTTCGTCCGTGCGGGCCGTGGCCTGTTCGCGGTCGTGGGCGAGGAGGAGGCGGCAGTCCTGGCCGTGCGCGGGGCGCAGGTGGGGGAGCCAGCCGAGCCAGGACCACTCGGCGGTGCGCTCCTCCAGGGAACGGGAGCGGTCCGCGCTGATCAGCACGATTTCCAGCAACTCGGGGGAGTGCAGCGCGGCGAGCTGGGCCACCACCGCGCGGGCCAGCCCCGAGAGGCGGGCACGCGGACCCGCGAGCCCCAGCGCGCCGACCTCGCGCAGGTCCGCCGTGACGGGGACGGCCGGCAGCAGTCCGGAGCCGTCCGGCGCCGTCCGGTCCGCCGTCCCGAGCCGCACGGTGAGCGCCTCCGGGTGACCGGGTCCGCGCTCCCACAGCCGGGGTCCCGGGCCGAGCGCCGTCAGCAGCAGGGCCGCGGGGTCCGGCCAGGTCTCCGGCGCCTGCGGGGCGCCGAAGACCGAGGGAGCCGCCGTGCCGCCCGGCACGTCCTGCTCGTCGTACGCCTCGCTCCCGGCCGTGACCTGCTCGCCCCGCCCCCCGGCCAACCGCCGCGCCCACGCCGTGAGCCCACCGCGTCGGCGCAGCCCCTGCGGGACGTCCGTACCGCGAAGCGGCGTGCCCTTGCGCCGGCCGCCGCCGCTCTCGGTGTCCACGGGGCCCCGGAGCCGCGCCCCCTCGCGTCCTCCGCCCGCGTCGATCCGGGCCGCGCGGGAGCGCGAGCCGTCGCCGCTCCCGGGCTCGGCGGTGTGCCGGAGCCGCGCGTCTCCGCGTCCCGCGTGCTCGCCCTCCGCCCCGGTGCCGTCGCCGCCCCGCGCCCGTGTGCCCGTCGGGGCGTCGTCGGTCGCCGGGCCGTGGGCCGTCGCGTCGTCGGCGAGGTCCGGCGAGGGGGCCCGGGACGGGACGTCGGCCGACGGGCGGCCCAGCGCTCCGAAGCGCCCGCCGTGGGTATCGCCGGTCGTCGCGGACGGCCCGCCCGTCGCGCTGCTCTCGATCCGGGGTGCTCCGCCCTGCCCCGGCACGACCGGCGGCTCGGCGGAGACGTGGCCGCCCTGGGCGGGGCCGCCGCCCCGGGAGGCCGCGTACGGGTCGTCGCCGTCCGCCACGCGCGCGTGGGGCACGCCGGCCGGTCCGGGCAGGCCCCCCTCGGACGGTGCACGGCCCTCCGGCCGTCGGCTCGCGGAGGCCGTCCGGTCGTCGCCCGGAATGTCGCCCGCGGCCCCCGCTCCCGGGTTGCCGCCGGCGGCGACCCGTACGCACCCCTCCCCGTCGGCCACCGTCCGCACGCGTGCCCCCGGTCCCCCGGCCGGAGCAAGCCGCAGCGCCGACTCGCCGATCCGCAGCAGCGCCCCCGGAGGGAACCGCACCGCGCGCGTGGTCAGGCGGGTGCCGTCCAGGGTCGTGCCGTTCGTCGAGCCGAGGTCGGCCACCGAGACCCGGCCGTCGGGTGCCACGGTCACGGCGCAGTGCAGGCGGGAGACGTCCGGGTCGTCCAGGGGGACGTCGGCGTCGGCGGAGCGGCCGATGCGGATCTCGCCGCCGTGCAGGAGGTGGACGCCGCCGGCGTCGGGGCCCGCGACGACGTGCAGCTGGGTGGGGGCGTCGTCCAGCTCGGGGTGTGGTTCGGGCGCGGCCGGGGCGCCCAGGGACAGCACGGCGCCGTCGATCAGCGGGGGCTCGCCGAGCGTGCAGCGCCGCTCGTCCAGGCGCTCCGCGCCCGCGTACAGCACGACCGGGCCCCCGGAGGCGGCCGCCTCACCGGAGACCGCCGAGGCCAGCGCCGACGCCACCGCGCCCAGGGCCGTGCCCGCCGGGGCGGTGACCAGCACGTCGCGGCTCGCGGTGCGGCCCGGCGCCCTGTCGGAAGGGCCCAGCGGGTCTACGACGGTCAGCCGGATCTGCATCGCCGTCAGCGGTCCCTTCTGCGCGGGGCTGCGCGGGCGCGGACTGTTCCCCACCCCGCACGAGCACGTCGGCCGGTACGACAGGCATCCTCGCACCTGCCACTGACAACACGCCCATGCCCCGGTCTCAAGTGATCTTGATTGGTCACCTCTGCCCCCAAAAGTGCCTGACCAGTAGCGCACCCGCGATCACTTGAGATCGGTCACGTCCGCCCGCGGCAACCGGCCGACCGGGTCGCGCGTCTTTCCTTCGAACAAGTACGGCATCCGTTGCGTAAGAGGCGCAGAAGCGGTGCGGAAACGGGCACAGAAAGTCGACAGGATGCCGCCCGGTGCGGCGGCACTACAGTGGGTCGGAACACAGGCAAGCAGCAGGGAGCGCATGACGTGCGGCCGGTAGGCAGCAAGTACCTCCTGGAGGAACCGCTCGGACGCGGCGCCACCGGGACCGTCTGGCGAGCCCGCCAGCGAGAGGCCGCGGGGGCCGAGGCCGCCGTGCCCGGTCAGCCCGGCGAAACCGTCGCGATCAAGGTCCTGAAGGAAGAGCTCGCGAGCGATCCCGACATCGTGATGCGGTTCCTCAGAGAGCGTTCCGTCCTGCTGCGCCTGACCCACCCGAACATCGTCCGGGTGCGCGACCTGGTCGTGGAGGGCGACCTGCTGGCGCTGGTCATGGACCTCGTCGAGGGCCCCGACCTGCACCGCTACCTGCGCGAGAACGGCCCCTTCAGCCCCGTCGGCGCCGCCCTGCTGACCGCCCAGATCGCCGACGCGCTCGCCGCCAGCCACGCCGACGGCGTCGTCCACCGCGACCTGAAGCCGGCCAACGTCCTGCTCCGGCAGCACGGCGGCCAGATGCACCCGATGCTCACCGACTTCGGCATCGCCCGTCTGGCCGACTCCCCGGGCCTGACCCGCACCCACGAGTTCGTCGGCACGCCCGCGTACGTCGCCCCGGAGTCCGCCGAGGGCCGCCCGCAGACCTCCGCCGTCGACATCTACGGCGCCGGAATCCTGCTGTACGAGCTGGTCACCGGCCATCCGCCGTTCTCCGGCGGCTCCGCGCTCGAAGTCCTGCACCAGCACCTGAGCGCCGAGCCGCGCCGCCCCTCCACCGTCCCGGACCCGCTGTGGACGGTCATCGAGCGCTGCCTGCGCAAGAACCCCGACGAACGGCCCAGCGCCGAGAACCTCGCCCGGGCCCTGCGCGTGGTCGCCGAGGGCGTCGGCGTGCACGCGAACTCGGCGCAGATCGCCGCCGCCGAGAACGTCGGGGCCCTGCTCGCCCCCGACCCGATGCCGGCGGCCGTCCCCGGCTCCGCCGACCCGACCCAGGTCCTGCCGCACTCCACGGGCGGCTACGACCCGAACGCCGCGACCAACGTCCTGCCCACCACCGGCCGGCCCGGCCCCGTCGGCGCCGCCGACCCCACCGCCGTACTGCCGAACACCGGGGCGGCCGACCCGACGGCCGTCATGCCGCCGATGCCGCCGGGGCAGCCCGGTCAGGGGCAGCAGCCCGGGCAGCCCGAGCAGCCGCACCCCTGGCAGACCCAGCTGCGCGCCGCCCGCGACCGCAACGAGCAGACGCAGGTGCAGTACCTCGACCCGAACGAGGACCCGCTGCGCCGCCGCCCGCACCGGCAGGTCGCCCGCCCGCAGCAGCCCCCGCCACGGCCCCAGCAGCAGCGGCCCCAGCAGCAGCGGCCGCAGCAGGGGTACGGCTATCCGCGGCAGCAACAGCCGCAGCAGTACGCCCCGCCGCAGCACCGGCAGCCGCAGCGGTACGCGCCGCCGCCGGAGCAGCAGCGGCCCGTCCGCGAGCCCCGGCAGCCGCGGCAGTCCAGCCCCAACCGGATGAAGATCCCCGGGCTCGGCTGCCTGAAGGGGTGCCTGTTCACGATCGTCATCCTGTTCGTCGCGGGCTGGCTGATCTGGGAACTGAGCCCGCTGCAGGACTGGATCGGCACGGGCAAGGGCTACTTCGCCCAGCTGAAGGACTGGTTCGACACGGTCACGGGCTGGATCGGGGATCTCGGCGGGTCCTCCAGCACCGGCAACTGATCGCTGGTTTGGGGATTTGTCGACATCTGGCGGGTGATTTCCGTCTCCGTGGTGAAGGCCGGCTGCTTCGACGCGTAGTTTTGTCGGCAACACGCGTCGGTAGGAGCAGTCTTGGGACGGAAGATCGGCAGCCGGTACACCGCGAACCAGATCCTGGGGCGGGGCAGCGCCGGCACGGTGTGGCTGGGTGAGGGGCCGGAGGGGCCGGTCGCCATCAAGCTGCTGCGCGAGGATCTCGCGTCCGACCAGGAGCTCGTCGGCCGCTTCGTGCAGGAGCGCACGGCGCTGCTCGGTCTGGAGCACCCGAACGTCGTCTCCGTACGGGACCTCGTGGTCGACGGCAACGACCTGGCCCTCGTCATGGACCTCGTGCGCGGCACCGACCTGCGCACCCGGCTCGACCGGGAGCGGCGGCTGGCGCCCGAGGCGGCGGTGGCGATCGTCGCGGACGTCGCGGACGGGCTGGCGGCGGCGCACGCGGCGGGGGTCGTGCACCGGGACGTCAAGCCGGAGAACGTGCTGCTGGACATGCAGGGGCCGCTGGGGCCCGGGGGCGCGCATCCGGCGCTGCTGACCGACTTCGGCGTGGCGAAGCTGATCGACTCTCCGCGGCGGACGCGGGCCACGAAGATCATCGGTACGCCGGACTATCTCGCGCCGGAGATCGTGGAGGGGCTGCCGCCCCGGGCCGCGGTGGACATCTACGCGCTTGCGACCGTGCTGTACGAGTTGCTGGCCGGGTTCACCCCGTTCGGCGGGGGGCATCCGGGGGCGGTGCTGCGGCGGCACGTCACGGAGACGGTGGCTCCGCTGCCCGGGATTCCGGACGAGTTGTGGCAGCTGATCGTGCAGTGTCTGGCGAAGGCGCCGGCCTCGCGGTTGCGGGCGTCGGAGCTCGGGGTGCGGTTGCGGGAGTTGCTGCCGATGCTGGCGGGGATGCCGCCGCTGGACGTGGACGAGCCGGACGTGGAGCCGGCGGAGGACGTCGAGGAGGCGGGGTCGACGGCCTCCGCCGGTGCCGGTGCCGGGGTCGGTGGAGTCGGCGGGGAGGGTGTGGTGCCGGCCGGTGCGGGGACGGTGCGGCGGGGGGCCGTGCCGTTGGTGCCGGGGGCCAAGCCGGCCGACTCCAACCGGGACACGCATACGTCGATGCGGGTGCCGGGGCCGGACGAGTTGGCCGGGGGTGCGCGGGGGACGGCTCGGGTGCCGCGGGCTGCGGGGGCGCCTCGGCCGGGGTCGGCCCGGCATCGGGCTGTGCAGCAGCGACGGCGGCGGTTGGCGTTGGGGGCGGCGGCGTTGGTGTTGGTGGTCGGGGGTGGGGTGGGAGCTTGGTGGGCCGTGTCGGGAGATGACGCGGGGGGTGCGCCGCAGGACACACGTCATTCGGCACCGCCCTCGCCGTGACGGTCCACCTTGTCCTCGCCCCCGCCGCCCCTACCCACCCCACCCCCAGGGCCTACCGCCCCTTCACCCCCACCCAGAAAACTCCGCCCCCTGAACCCCGGCAGGGACTGCGTCCCCCGCACCCCTCACGGGGCCCCGCCCCCGCACCCCCACGAGGCCCCGCCCCCCGCACCCCGCTCCGGGGCCAGCGCCGTCCGGGCCCCCGCTCCTCAGACGCCGGCGGGGCCGCATGCTGGGACTGCCGTGTTCGATGTGCCGAGGGCTGGGTCTGGGGGGCTTGGCGGGGGAGGGCGTCGGTCTGGATGTGCCGGGGAGGCCGGTTGTGGGGTCGTCGTTGTGGGGGGTGGAGGGTCGGCGTCGGGGCGTGGGCGGAGCCGTTACGCTGGAGGCGTGGCAGTCGTCGATGTATCCGAAGAGCTCAAGTCCCTCTCCTCGACCATGGAGTCGATCGAGGCCGTTCTGGACCTCGACAAGCTGAGGGCAGACATCGCCGTGCTCGAGGAGCAGGCGGCCGCGCCGTCCCTGTGGGACAACCCGGACGAGGCGCAGAAGATCACCAGCAAGCTCAGCCATCTCCAGGCCGAGGTCAGGAAGGCCGAGGCGCTGCGCTCGCGGATCGACGATCTCGCCGTGCTCTTCGAGATGGCCGAGGAGGAGGACGACCCGGACACCCGCGCCGAGGCCGAGTCCGAGCTCGCCGCCGTCCGCAAGGCGCTGGACGAGATGGAGGTCCGGACGCTGCTGAGCGGCGAGTACGACGCCCGCGAGGCGCTCGTGAACATCCGGGCCGAGGCCGGCGGCGTCGACGCCGCCGACTTCGCCGAGAAGCTCCAGCGCATGTACCTGCGCTGGGCCGAGCGGCACGGCTACAAGACCGAGGTCTACGAGACGTCGTACGCCGAAGAGGCCGGCATCAAGTCGACCACCTTCGCCGTCCAGGTGCCGTACGCCTACGGCACGCTGTCGGTCGAGCAGGGCACGCACCGGCTCGTGCGCATCTCGCCCTTCGACAACCAGGGGCGGCGCCAGACCTCCTTCGCCGGTGTCGAGGTCCTCCCCGTCGTCGAGCAGTCCGATCACGTCGAGATCGACGAGAGCGAGCTGCGGATCGACGTCTACCGGTCCTCGGGCCCCGGCGGTCAGGGCGTCAACACCACCGACTCCGCCGTGCGCATCACCCACCTGCCCACCGGCATCGTCGTCTCCTGCCAGAACGAGCGGTCGCAGATCCAGAACAAGGCCACCGCGATGAACGTCCTGCAGGCCAAGCTCCTCGAGCGGCGCCGGCAGGAGGAGCAGGCCAAGATGGATGCCCTGAAGGGCGACGGCGGCAACTCCTGGGGCAACCAGATGCGTTCGTACGTCCTGCACCCGTACCAGATGGTCAAGGACCTGCGCACCGAGTTCGAGGTCGGCAACCCGGAGGCCGTTTTCAACGGTGAGATCGACGGCTTCCTGGAGGCCGGGATTCGCTGGCGCAAGCAGCAGGAGAAGTAACCCCGCACGTCCATTTGTCGACTTGGTAACTGCCGTCCGTTGGGCGGCAGTTGTCGTTTGTCTGGGTTTTACATCACACTCACAGGTTCCAACTCCTGTTAAAGGGAACCTAACTGGACATTGCGTGCGCAACGGCCTTGACGTTGCTGTGAAAAATGGGTTGGGTGAAGCGTGGCATGCGTATCTCTGGGGCGCATGTGAACCGGGGGACCTCAGCGCAGCTACTCCCGTCGATCACGGCCCCGAGCGCCGCCTCACTGACGATGAGCTACTGGGGGTAGCAACCATATGACCAAGAAGACGCGGATCCGGATCGCGCGGATAGCCGCCGGTGCCGTGATCGCTGCGGGCGCCTCCCTGACCGCCGCCGGTGCCGCTTCCGCGCTGTCCCTCGGCGTGAGCACCGACGACAGCGGTGTCGCCGTGACCGCCGCCCTCGGCGACGACGACGAGACGACCGCGCCGGCGACCACTCCGCCGGCCACCGAGCTGCCGACCGACCCGGTCACCACCCCGCCGGCCAGCGAGGACCCGACCGACGAGCCCACGGACCCGACGGAGGAGCCGACCGAGCCCACCGACGACCCGACCACCGCGGCGCCGACCGACGGCAGCGGCACGGGCAACGGCAATGGCAACGGAAACGGCAACGGCGGTTCCGGCAACAGCAACACCGACCCCGACGGCGGTTCCGACACCTCCGCGCAGGAGGCCGGTACCTCGAACCTCACCGACACCGGTTCGGACACCTCGTCCGACACGCAGGCCCAGGGCGGCGGCGCGCAGCTCGCCGAGACCGGTGCCGGCCAGACGACGTTCCTGGTGATCGGCGCGGCCACGATGATCGCCGGCGGCGTCGGCTTCCGTGTGCTGCCGCGTCTGATGGGCGGCCGGGGCGGTGCGGCCGCCTGACGGTGGTCGACCGTGGTCGTCCGTGCGCACAGCGTGCGCGGTGATCCGTGACGAGGGGCCCGGAGCGTGCTTCGCTCCGGGCCCCTCGGACGTCTCTGTACGCGCCCGTGCCCTGCTCTACGCGGTCTGGTGCGCCAGCAGCGCCACGGCGGCGATCAGCACCGCCAGCAGCGCGATCAGCGCCATCGGGTTCAGACTCGCGAAGAAGTTCTCCTGCTGCAGCCGCTCGCGGTTCGCACGGCACACGGGGCACCGGCCCTCGCTCACGGGCGCCGCGCAGTTCGCGCACACCAGCCGGTCGTACGTCATGCGCTCGCCCTCCTTGCACCGGTTCCACGTAGACAACGTCCTCGGAAACGAGAACGTTCCCCCTCCACTGTGCCAGGTTCCGCGCACGCCCGCGCGGGGTCGCCCGGACCGGCCCGGGTGGGCTTCGTCTCGTGCCCGGGACGCCGGGACGCCGGGACGGGCGGCTTCGGGGGCATAAACCGTACAACTGTGACGCAACCCCGACCGTCGACTGCGCTCGCACACCCGGGTCGCGTATGGTCACGCTCATCTACCCCCGGCTACCCGTGGTGCATCCGTGATCCGATTCGACAACGTCTCCAAGGTCTACCCCAAGCAGAACCGTCCTGCGCTCAGGGATGTCTCCCTGGAAGTGGAGAAGGGCGAGTTCGTGTTCCTGGTGGGGTCCTCCGGCTCCGGAAAGTCCACCTTCCTGCGGCTGATCCTCCGCGAGGAGCGGGCCAGCCACGGGCAGGTGCACGTCCTGGGCAAGGACCTCGCACGCCTGTCCAACTGGAAGGTGCCGCACATGCGGCGCCAACTGGGGACGGTCTTCCAGGACTTCCGGCTGCTGCCGAACAAGACGGTGGCGGAGAACGTCGCCTTCGCGCAGGAGGTCATCGGCAAGTCGCGCGGCGAGATCCGCAAGTCCGTGCCGCAGGTGCTCGACCTGGTCGGGCTCGGCGGCAAGGAGGACCGGATGCCCGGCGAGCTGTCGGGTGGTGAGCAGCAGCGCGTCGCCATCGCGCGGGCGTTCGTCAACCGGCCCAAGCTGCTCATCGCCGACGAGCCCACCGGCAACCTCGACCCGCAGACCTCCGTAGGCATCATGAAGCTGCTCGACCGGATCAACCGGACGGGTACGACCGTCGTGATGGCCACGCACGACCAGAACATCGTGGACCAGATGCGCAAGCGCGTCATCGAGCTGGAGAAGGGCCGCCTCGTCCGCGACCAGGCCCGCGGCGTCTACGGCTACCAGCACTGACGCCCGACGGTTCGACGGTTCCCGGAAAGGTTTGACCCCAAGGCCATGCGCGCCCAGTTCGTACTCTCCGAGATCGGTGTCGGTCTCCGCCGCAACCTGACCATGACGTTCGCCGTCATCGTCTCCGTCGCCCTGTCGCTCGCCCTCTTCGGTGGTTCGCTCCTGATGAGCGACCAGGTCACCACCATGAAGGGCTACTGGTACGACAAGGTCAACGTCTCGATCTTCCTCTGCAACAAGAGCGACGCCGAGTCCGACCCCAACTGTGCCAAGGGCGCGGTGACCGACGACCAGAAGAAGCAGATCCTCGCCGACCTGAAGAAGATGTCGGTCGTGCAGACGGTCACCTACGAGTCCCAGGACGAGGCCTACAAGCACTACAAGGAGCAGTTCGGCGACTCCCCGCTGGCCAGCTCCCTCACGCCGGACCAGATGCAGGAGTCGTACCGGATCAAGCTGAAGGACCCGCAGAAGTACCAGGTCATCGCGACCGCCTTCGACGGCCGGGACGGCGTGCAGTCGGTGCAGGACCAAAAGGGCATCCTGGACAACCTGTTCGGTCTGCTCAACGGCATGAACTGGGCCGCGCGGGCGGTGATGGCACTGATGCTGGTGGTCGCGCTGATGCTGATCGTCAACACCGTGCGCGTCTCCGCCTTCAGCCGCCGGCGTGAGACCGGCATCATGCGCCTGGTCGGCGCCTCGGGCTTCTACATCCAGGCGCCGTTCATCGCCGAGGCCGCGGTCGCCGGGCTCATCGGCGGCACGGTGGCCTGCGCCTTCCTGGTCATCGCGCGGTACTTCATCATCGACCACGGCCTGGCGCTCTCCCAGAAGCTGAACCTGATCAACTTCATCGGCTGGGACGCCGTGTTGACGAAGCTTCCGCTCATCCTGGCGACCAGCCTGCTGATGCCCGCGCTGGCCGCGTTCTTCGCGCTGCGCAAGTACCTGAAGGTGTGACGCACGCCAAGAGGGCCGTACGGGCAACAGCCCCTGCGGCCCTCTCGCGTTGTCCTAGACTCACCGGCATGTCGGGTCGCGACCTGTTCTGCCAGCCCCGCCGCATCCGCCGCGGGGCCGCCCTGACATTGCTGTTCGCGAGTGTGCTCGTGGCCGGTGCGGCGACCGGCTCCCTGCCCGAGGCCGACCGGAAATCGGCATCCGGCGACGCCCGTTCGGCCGTCCCCGCCAGCCACCACGAGGACGTCGCGAAGGCCGCCGAGGAGGCCATGGCCGACGGCAAGTCGCCCATGGAGGCCGCCGAGCGCGCCGTCAGCCGCAGCGGGGACCGCTGGGGAGCGGTCTACTCCCAGGGCGAGTACGAGGAGTTCCAGGAGGCCCTCGACGGCCGGTACACCGGCGTCGGCCTGTGGGCCCGGCGCGAGCGGGACGGC
Source organism: Streptomyces sp. 7R007 (assembly GCF_054850255.1). Classification (NCBI taxonomy): domain Bacteria; kingdom Bacillati; phylum Actinomycetota; class Actinomycetes; order Kitasatosporales; family Streptomycetaceae; genus Streptomyces; species Streptomyces sp. 7R007. Next base: position 49,110 of record NZ_JBTWMV010000042.1, read on the forward strand.
CGTATCGAGGTGACGAAGGTGCAGCAGGGCTCGCCCGCGGCCGCCGCCGGCATCCGCGCGGGCGACCGGCTGCGCAGCGTCGACGGCCAGAAGGTCGACGGGCGCCCGGTCACCGAGGTCGTCTCGTTGCTGCGCGGCGACGCCACCGACGCGGACGCGGGCTCGCCCGTCACCCTCGGCCTCCAGCGGGGCACGCGCGCGTGGACGCAGACCCTGCGGCGCGCCCGTCTGTCCACCGACTCGGTCACCGTCCGAAAACTCGCCGACGGCGTCACCGTCATCAGGATCGCCGCGTTCACCAAGGGCTCCGGCGACGTCGTGCGCGCCGCCGTCCGCCAGGCCCCCGCCGACGCCGGCGTCATCCTCGACCTGCGCGGCAACTCCGGCGGCCTGGTCACCGAGGCCGTCACCGCCGCCTCCGCCTTCCTCGACGGCGGCCTCGTCGCCACCTACGACGTCGAGGGCGCCCAGCGCGCCCTGCACGCCGATCCCGGCGGCGACACCACCAGACCCCTGGTCGCGCTCGTCGACGGCGGCACGATGAGCGCGGCCGAGCTGCTCACCGGTGCCCTCCAGGACCGGGGCCGGGCGGTCGTCGTGGGCTCCCGCACCTTCGGCAAGGGCTCGGTGCAGATGCCGAGCGAGCTGCCCGGCGGCTCGGTCGCCGAGCTGACCGTCGGCCACTACCGCACCCCCTCGGGCCGCAGCGTGGACGGCCGGGGCATCACCCCCGACCTGGACATCGACCAGGCCGACGCGCCGGCCGCCCTGCAGCGGGCGGAGACCGTGCTCAGCGGCCTCGGGGACGCCGATTAAGGGCTGGCCCCGGACCCCCTGCGTAGTGCGAAAATGGACGGCACTATGAGCAAGGGAATGTACGTACCCAAGGAGGCCCAGCCCAAGCAGGGCGGGGGCGCCGCCAAGGCCAGGGACGGCGAGAAGGGCGGCAAGCGCAAGCTGGTCGCCCAGAACAAGAAGGCCCGGCACGACTACGCGATCATCGACACCTACGAGGCCGGTCTCGTCCTGACCGGCACCGAGGTCAAGTCGCTGCGCCAGGGACGGGCCTCGCTGGTCGACGGCTTCGTCCAGGTCGACGGGGGCGAGGCGTGGCTGTACAACGCCCACATCCCCGAGTACGCCCAGGGCACCTGGACCAACCACTCCGCGCGCCGCAAGCGCAAGCTGCTGCTGCACCGCGAGGAGATCGACAAGCTGTCCGTCAAGGCGGACGAGACCGGTCACACGATCGTGCCCCTCGCCCTGTACTTCAAGGACGGCCGCGCCAAGGCCGAGATCGCGCTCGCGCGAGGCAAGAAGGAGTACGACAAGCGCCAGACCCTCCGCGAGAAGCAGGACCGGCGCGAGGCGGACCGCGCCATCGCGGCGGCGAAGCGCAAGCAGCGGGGCGCCTGACCCGCGGGAATACGGTGGCATCGGCGGGCGTTGGTCACGTACGATGGGACCGCACCTCACAGCGGGTGCGCGGTTTGACAACACAACATGGGGATGATCGGTTTCGACAGCGGCTGTCGAAGCAGGGGAAGCGTGTCGAGAAAGCGGCCATGATCTCGTAAACCACAGGCCGAAAAAAATAATCGCCAATTCCAAGAGCGATTCTCCCGAGCTCTTCGCTCTCGCTGCCTGATCAGGTAGTGATCGAATAGCTCCTTGATGGGAGTGTCAGCCCGGGCTTGTTCCCGACCCGGATCCTGGCATCAGCTAGGGGACTAAACCTCGATCCCGGTCACGGGGTGAAGAGGGAAACCAAACAGTGACTGGGCCCGTCGGCGACTTGTTCGCGTGATCGCCGGGGCCGAGAAAATCACAGCGAACTGCACACGGAGAAGCCCTGGTTCCGCACCGTTGGACGCGGGTTCGATTCCCGCCATCTCCACACTCTCCATGTTGAGGGCCCGGTGGTCTCAGACCACCGGGCCCTCGTCGTGTTTATGGGGTCCGCCAACATGTCGGCGGGTGGTTGCCGCTTCTACCGTCCCTGCTCATGACACAGACCAGAGCCGCAGACCGACGCCTCGCCGTCCTGGTGACCCTGCTGGTCGCCCTCCTCTCCCTCGCCGCGCCGGGCACCGCACGCGCCGCCTCCCTCCAGGAGGTCACCGGCTTCGGAACCAACCCCGGCGCCCTGCGCATGTTCCGCTACGACCCCGACGGGCTGCCCGCCGGCCGCCCGGTCGTCGTCGCGCTGCACGGCTGCACGCAGGACGCCGCCGGCTACGGCACCGGCAGCGGGTGGATCCAGCTCGCCGACCGCTGGAAGTTCTCCGTCCTGCTGCCCCAGCAGACGACCGCCAACAACGCCTCCTCCTGCTTCGACTGGTTCCAGAACGGGGACATCGCACGCGGCCAGGGCGAGGCCGCCAGCATCGCGCAGATGGTCGACCGGCAGCTCGCCGACACCGCCGGCGACGCCTCCCGCGTCTACGTCACCGGCCTGTCCGCCGGCGGCGCCATGACCGCCGTGATGATGGCCGCCTACCCCGAGAAGTTCGCCGCCGGCGGGATCGCCGCCGGGCTGCCGTACGGGTGCGCGCAGGCCGCCGGATCGCCGTACGTGTGCATGTACGTCGGCGCCACCCAGACGGCGGCCCAGTGGGGCGACCGGGTGCGTGCCGCCCGTCCCGGCTACACCGGGCCCTGGCCCGCGCTCACCGTCTTCCAGGGCACCGCCGACTACACCGTCAAGCCCGTCAACATGACCGACCTGATGAAGCAGTGGACGAACGTGCACGGCGCCGACCAGACCGCCGACGTCAGCGACACCGTCGCCGGCTATCCCCACCAGGTCTTCAGGGACCCGGCGGGGAACACCGCCGTGGAGACCTACAGCATCACCGGCATGGGCCACGGCCAGCCGGTCGACCCCGGCACCGGCACCGAGCAGTGCGGGAGCGCCGGGGCCTACCTCCTCGACGTGAACCTGTGCGCGGCCTACCGGCTCGGTGCGGCCTGGAACCTCAGCGCAGGGTGAACGTCGACAGGCGTACGCCCTTGCCGAGCACCAGGTAGACGTCCGTCCGGCCCTTCGCCGCCGCCGACAGCGCCGCGGTCACCGTCGTGTAGGCGTACGGCGACGAGGTGCCCGCGAAGTGCGCGGTGCCGGCGAGGGTGCCGGCCGGCGAACCGAGCCGTACCTCGACCGTGCCGGCGGCGCCGGCGAGGCGGGCGCTGAACTCGCCTGCCCCCGAGCCGAGTTGGGTGTCGGCGAACTTCAGCCAGGCGCCGTCCGAGGCCGCCGACACCGCGGTGCCGCTCGCCTTCGACTCGTCGACCAGGTGGATCGCGGAGTAGTCGTCGAAGTTCTCGGCCCGGGTGGTCTTCGCCAGGTCGCGCGGCGGGATCGTCTCGCCGTGCACCGCCCACGTCGTCCGGGACCGGATGTCGTCGGCGGACGCGCCGGCCAGGACGTCGTACGTGCCGCTCTCCACCACCCACCTGGAGCGCGTCACGTCCCAGTGCGCCAGGTCCGACGAGCGCAGCCTCAGCCGCACGGTCTTCGTCTCGCCCGGCTTCAGCGACACCCGCGCGAAGGACTTGAGCTGCTTCAGCGGCTGCTCATCGCGGGAGGCGCGCTGGTGGACGTAGAGCTGGACCACCTCGTCGCCGGCCCGGCTGCCGGTGTTGGTGACCGCGACCTCGTAGCCGGCGCCCGCCTTCTTCAGCGCGCCGTAGCGGAAGGAGGTGTACGACAGCCCGTAGCCGAACGGGTAGAGCGCCCGGCCCGTGAAGTACTGGTAGGTGCGGCCGGACTTGATGATGTCGTAGTCGAGGATCGAGGGCAGGTCGGACGCGGAGCGGTACCAGGTCTGGGTCAGGCGGCCCGAGGGGTTGGCGTCGCCGTAGAGGAGGTCGGCGAGGGCGTTGCCGGTCTCCTGGCCCGCGTGGGTGGTCCACAGCAGTGCCGGGACCTCCTTCTGCAGCGAGCCGAGCGTGGTCGGGTAGCTGTTCTCGACGATCACCACGGTGTGCGGGTTGGCCTTGCGTACCGCCCTGACCAGGGACTCCTGGGCGGGGGCGAGGCCCATGTCGGTGCGGTCGTGGGCCTCGTGGCCGTTGATCGACGGGTCGGAGCCGACCACGACCACCGCGGTGTCCCTGCCCTTGACCGCGGCCACGGCCTCGTCGACGCCGCTGCGGACGACGTCCTTGGCGTAGTGGGCGGCCTGGTCCTTGGTCACCAGGCCCAGCGTGCCGTCCGCGCCGGTCGGGCCGAGGTAGACCGGGTTGGACCACCAGGACTCCTCGGTCTCGTAGCCCGCGTACCGCAGCAGGTACGTGCCGTCGTCCTGCGCCTCCAGCCTGAACTGCTGCTGGACGTACCAACCGTTCGGCTGCGTCTGGTCGTTGACGAAGTCCGCCCAGTTGTAGCCGACGTACCTGCCGTTGGCGGCCGAGCGCAGGGTGACGACGCCGGAGCCCCAGTCGAACACGTCGAACTGCGCGGTGGCGCCGGTCGCGTCCGTCTCCTTCAGGGCCGCGCCCGCCTCGCCGGTGCCCGCCGTCACGTACTTGCCGGTCGCCGTGTCCTTCAGCGCGATGCGGTCGACGCCCTCGCTGCTCGCCACCGACGTGCCGAGCCTGGCCTCGATGCCGTCCTTGGGGGTGACGGCGTAGGGGAGGGTGCCGGAGTACCAGTCGGTGTAGAGGGTGTCGGCGAGCGGGCCGACCACGGCCACGTCCTTGGCCGAGTTCTTCAACGGCAGCGCGCCGCCCTGGTTCTTCAGCAGGACGGCGGCCTCGGTCGCCGCCTCGCGCGCCAGCTTCCGGTGGGCGGGGCTGTCGATGACGGACGCGTCGATGGAGCCGTACTTCCCGCCGCCCGGGTCGAACTCGCCCAGCCGGACGCGGACGCCGAGCACGTCACCGGCGGCCTTGTCGATGTCCGACTCCTTCAACAGGCCGCCGGCCAGAGCGGACTTGATGGCGGCCGTCGTCGGCCCGGAGTCCGTGTCGTTGTCGGTGAAGCTGTCGATGCCGGCCGTCAGCGCCGCCGCGTCCGCCTCGGCCTGGGTGCCGTAGTACTGCTGGCTGCCGACCAGGTTGCCGGGCGCGTAGGCGTCGGTGACGTTCAAAAGCCGCTGGGAGGTCCAGCTGCGGACGGTGTCGTCCAGGGCCGGATTCACCGTGTCGGGGCGGCCGTTGACGAGGTTGTAGGACGACATCACGCCCGTGGCCGCGTCCGCCTCGATCGCCGGTTTGAAGGCCTGCTCGTCGTACTCCTTCAGCACGCGCGGGCGCAGCTCCGAGGAGGTGGTGTCGCGGTGGACCTCGTTGTTGTTGGCGAGGAAGTGCTTGAGGGTGGGGGCCGTCTTCAGGTGGTCGGGGTCGCCGCCGGTCAGGCCGGTGCCGTAGGCGGTGGAGATCGCGCCGGTGAGATACGGGTCCTCGGAGTAGCCCTCCTCGTTGCGGCCCCAGCGCGGGTCGCGCAGCAGGTTGACCACCGGCGCCCACAGGTTGAGCCCCCAGCCCGCCGGGCGGGTCTGCTGGAAGCCGCGGGCCTCGTCGCCGACCGCCGAGCCGACCTGCCGGATCAGGGCCGGGTCCCAGGTCGAGGCCAGCCCGACGGCCTGCGGGAACACGGTGGCCTTGCCGAGCCAGGCCACGCCGTGCAGGGCCTCGGTGCCGGTGCGGAAGGACTGGATGCCGAGCCGGGGGATCGCCGGTTCGTACTGGTGCAGCAGGGAGATCTTCTCGTCGAGGGTGAGGCGGCTCAGGAGGTCGGTGACACGGGCGGCCACCGGCAGGTCCGGGTCGCGGAAGGGGTAGACCGGGTCGTCGGCGTGGGCGGGGACGGTGGCGCCCAGGCCCGCGACCAGGACCAGCGCCGTCAAGAGGGTGGTTCTCCGTCTGCTTCTGGTGCCTTTCATGTCACGGCTCCTTCGGATGGGGGCACTGAGGACGTTCAGGCGTTGCGTGGTGCCGTGCTCGCGCGCTCCGTCAGCCGCGGCGGCAGCAGAGTCGCCTCCGGTACGGCGCCGCCGCCCAGCTTCTTCATCAGCAGCCGCACCGCCCGCTCGCCCACCTCGGCGGACGGCAGGGCGACGGAGGAGACGGGGACGCGCAGGTTCTCGGCGGTCTCGTCGGGACAGATGGCGGTGACGGACAGATCGGCCGGCACGCGCAGGCCGAGCTGCTCGAAGGCGTCGGTCAGCGGCTCCAGGATCGCCTCGTTGTGCACGACGACCCCGGTCAACGCGGGCTGCTCGCGCAGCAGTTGCTCGGCGACCAGACGGGCGGCGCCCGGCGAGGCCTCGCACGGGTGCACCGAGGAGGACAGCCCGCTGCGGTCGGCGGCGGCCGTGAAGCCCTGCACGACCCGCTGGGCGAACGCCGTCCCCCGCACGTACACCTCCGGCGGCGACCCCACCAGCGCCACCACCCGGTGCCCGAGCCGCGCCAGGTGCTCCACGCACGCCTCGCCGGCCGCCTTGAAGTCCAGGTCGATGCAGGTCAGCCCGGCCGGCTCGGCGGGGAACCCGATCAGCACGGACGGCCGGTCCAGCGAGCGCAGCAACGGCAGCCGCGGATCGTGGAGCTGGACGTCCATCACGATCAGCGCGTCGACCAGCGCCGTGTCGGCGACCCGGCGCAGCCCGTCCTCGCCCTCCTCCTGGGTCAGCAGCAGCACGTCGTGGTCGTGACGGCGCGCGGTGGTCACCACCGACACCGCGAACTGCATCACCACCGGCACATGGATCCCGGTCCGTAACGGGATCACCAGCGCCAGCACGTTGGAGCGGCTGCTGGCCAGGGCGCGGGCGCCGGCGTGCGGGCGGTAGCCCAGCTCGCGGATGGCCTCCTCGACCCGGCGCCGGGTCTCCTCGGAGATGGGGCGCTTGCCGCTGAGCGCGTAGGAGACGGTGCTGGGGGAGACGCCGGCGTGCCGGGCCACATCGGTGATCTTCACCATCAGCCCAGCTCCAGCGAGAGGAACCCGGTCCCCGCCCGCGCCCGCGCCGTGCGCTCCCCGGCCGCCAGGTTCCACGGCGCCACCGGGTCACTGCACGAGGCCCGCAGCGTGTCCCCCTCGCGTACGACGGTGAAGGCCACCTCCCCGACCCGCACCGTCACCTGCGCGCCCCGTCGCAGCCCGAACGCCCGCAGGGTGACGCCGTCGGCATGGTCGTAGTCGGGCCGGTCGGCCACCGCGCCCACCGGGATCACGGCGCCCGGCCTCACCAGCAACGGCACGCTGAGGAACCCGTGCCGCTCACGCACCCAGCGCGGCCCGGTGACCTCCCGCCCGCTGACGAAGTGCGTCCAGGTGCCCTCGGGCACGTAGTACGCGACGTCGCCCTCGTCGCTGAAGACCGGCGCCACCAGCAGGTCCGGGCCCAGCATGTACTGCCGCTCCAGATGCGCGCACCCGGGATCGTCCGGGAACTCCAGCACCATCGCCCGCATCATCGGCACGCCCTCGGCGTGAGCGGTGCGCGCGGCCTCGTACAGGTAGGGCATCAGGCTCAGCTTCAGCCGCGTGAACTCCCGCAGCACCTCCACGGACTCCTCGTCGAACAGCCACGGCACCCGGTACGAGGAGGAGCCGTGCAGACGGCTGTGCGAGGACATCAGCCCGAACGCCAGCCAGCGTTTGAACAGGGCGGGCGTCGGGGTGCCCTCGAAGCCGCCGATGTCGTGGCTCCAGTAGCCGAAGCCGGACAGCCCCAGCGACAGCCCGCCGCGCAGCGACTCCGCCATCGACTCGTACGTCGCCTCGCAGTCGCCGCCCCAGTGCACCGGGAACTTCTGGCTGCCGGCGGTCGCCGACCGCGCGAACAGCACCGCCTCCTGCTCGCCGCGGTGCTTGCGCAGCACCTCGAAGACCGTGCGGTTGTACAGGTACGTGTAGTAGTTGTGCATCCGCTCCGGGTCCGAGCCGTCGGACCAGCGCACGTCCACCGGCACCCGCTCGCCGAAGTCGGTCTTGAAGCAGTCGACGCCCTGGGCGAGCAGCGCCTCCAGCTTGGCCGCGTACCAGTCACGGGCGGCGGGCGAGGTGAAGTCGACCAGCGCCATGCCGGGCTGCCACATGTCCCACTGCCACACGCTGCCGTCCGGCCGCCTCAGCAGGTGCCCGAGCGCCTTGCCCTCCGCGAACAGCGGCGAACGCTGGGCGATGTACGGGTTGATCCACACGCACACCCGCAGCCCCCGCTCGTGCAGCCGGCTCAGCATGCCCTCGGGGTCGGGGAAGACGCGCGGGTCCCACCGGAAGTCGCACCAGTTGAACTCCCGCATCCAGAAGCAGTCGAAGTGGAAGACGGACAACGGCAGTTCACGCTCGCGCATGCCGTCGATGAACGACGTCACCGTCTCCTCGTCGTACGAGGTCGTGAACGACGTCGACAGCCACAGACCGAACGACCAGGCGGGCGGCAGCGCCGGACGGCCGGTGAGGGCCGTGTACTTGCGCAGGACGTCCTTCGGGCTCGGGCCGTAGATGACGTAGTACGTCAGCTCCTGCGTCTCGGCGCTGAACTGCACCCGGGAGACCGCCTCCGAGCCGACCTCGAAGGAGACCTTGCCCGGGTGGTCGACGAAGACGCCGTAGCCGGCGTCGGTGAGGTAGAACGGGACGTTCTTGTACGCCTGTTCGGTGGCCGTGCCGCCGTCGGCGTTCCAGATGTCGACGACCTGGCCGTTCTTGACCAGCGGCCCGAACCGCTCGCCGAGGCCGTAGACGGAGGTGCCCACCCCGAGGTTGAGCTGCTCGCGCAGGTAGTGGGCGCCGGTGGCGGTGTCCCGCAGGATGCCCATGTTCTTGGGGCCGCTGGTGGTCAGCGTCCGGCCGTGCGCGAGGAAGTCCACGTGCCAGGGCCCGGTGCGGGCCACCCGGACCGACAGCGCGCCGGAGGTCAGCGTCGCGTGCTCCTCGTCGTACTCCGCGTGGGGGGTGAACTCCTCTGTGCGCACGTCGAATTCGGGGCCGCGGGGCTGCTCGCCCTCGAAGTGGGTGAAGGTGAGGCCGATGACGTCGGGCATCGGGCTGTGCGCGCTGATCGTCACGACCGGTCCCTTCAGCAGGTCGCCGCGGTGGCGGATGGGCTGCGTCGGCGCGTGGATCTCCAGCGAGCCCTCGGTGGCGGTGACGTCGAGGACCTCGACGGGGTGGGCCGCGGTGACGCCCTCGCGCAGCAGCCAGTAACCATCGGTGAACTTCATGGGGGGGGGTCCTTACTTCACGGCTCCCACGGCGATGCCGCGGGTGAGCGTCCGCTGGAAGACGAGGAAGAAGACGATGGCGGGCAGCACCCCGAGGAGGGCGGCCGCGTTGGTCATCGTGGCGTCCATCAGACGCTGGCCCTGGAGGACGCCGAGCGCCACCGACACGGTCTGGTTGTCGTTGGAGATCAGCATGACCAGGGGGAGCAGGAACTCGTTCCAGGTCCAGATGAAGAAGAAGACCATCAGCACGCCGATGGTCGGCCGGCTGACCGGCACGACGATCCGCCACAGCACCTGCCACTTGTTGGCACCGTCGATGCGGGCCGCCTCGATGATCTCGCGAGGGAACTCGCCCAGCACGGAGGAGAGCAGATAGGTGCCGAAGGCCGCCTGGATCACCGTGAAGACGATGATGACGCTCAACCTGGTGTCGTAGAGGCCGACTTCCTTGCTCAGGTAGTAGACCGGGTAGACCAGCGCCTCCTGCGGAAGCATGTTGGCCAGCACGAAGAAGGCCAGCACCCAGGTGCGGCCCTTGATCCGGCCGATGCCGATCGCGTACGCGTTGAGCACCGACAGCACGACCGCGCCCACCGCCACCGAGCCGCTGATCAGCACGGAGTTGACCAGCTTCTGGCCGTAGTCGACGCGCTCCCAGAAGTCCTTCAGGCCGTCCAGGTAGAGGCCCTTGGGCAGGCTGAGCGGGCCGTTGGCGGAGTACTCGGCCGGGGACTTGACCGCGTTGACCGCCACGATCAGGAACGGGACGATCATGAACAGGGCCGCTATGCACAGGGCGATCAGCACCGGGTAGCGGCGCAGGGCGGTCGTCATGCGCGGTTCCCTTCCTCGCTGCGGGTCTGGAGCCTCAGCAGGATCAGCGAGAGGGCCAGGATGATCACGGTGAGGATGGTGGAGATCGCGGCGCCGTAGCCGACCTGGGTCTTCTCGAAGAAGGTGGAGAAGGAGAAGTAGGAGGGCACGTCCGTCGCGCCGCCGGGCCCGCCCTTGGTCAGCACGTACACCGCGCCGAACACCTTGAGCGCGGCGATCGTGCACCAGGTCAGCACGACGTAGATCTCCGGCCGGATCTGCGGCAGCGTGACGTGCCAGAAGCGCCGCCACCAGCCGGCCCCGTCCAGCTCGGCCGCCTCGTGCAACTGCGGGTCCACGCGCTGCAGTCCGGCCATGAAGACCACCAGCGGGAAGCCGATCTGCACCCACACCATCACGCCCATGACGCTGTAGAGCGCGATGTCGGGATCGCCGAGCCAGTCCTGCTGCCAGGAGCCGAGCCCGACCGCCTTCAGCAGTTCGTTGAGCGAGCCGTTGTCCGGTGCGAGGATCCAGCTCCACACGATGCCGGCGACCGCGATCGGCAGCACCTGCGGGAGGTAGAAGCAGGCGCGCAGCACCGCGGCGACCCTGCTGCCGAAGTGCCGGCCGACGTAGTCGAACAGGGCGGCCGCCAGGACGAGTCCGATCACCGTCGGCACGGCCGCCATGGCGACCACCATGAACAGGCTGTGCCGGAACGACGCCCAGAACTCGGAATCGTCCATCAGCTCGCGGTAGTTGGCGAGCCCCGTCCACTTCGGGCTGCCGATGCCCTGCCACTCGGTGAAGCTCACGCCCGTGTTCATCAGGAACGGCACGACGATGATCGCCGTGAAGGCGAGGAGCCCGGGGAGCAGGAACAGGGCGTAGGAGTCGCGGGTACGGGGGCGGCGCGGGCCGGCGTGCGGATGCTTGCCGACGGCCCGCGCGCCCCGTTCGACGGTGACCGTCATTGCTGGGGCACGCCCTTGTCGTACGCCGTCTGCAGGGCGCTGAGGTAGGCGTCCGGTTTCTCGCTGCCCGTCATCAGCTTCTGCGTCTCGGAGACCAGGACGTCGTAGAAGCCGTTGACCGGCCAGTCCGGGTAGAAGGCGAGTCCGTCGCGCTGACTGAGGGTGTTGAAGTCGGAGATCAGCTGCTTGGACTTGGCGTCGGTGATCGCGCTGGTGTCGGCCGCGACCGGGACGCCGCCCTTGTTGCCGAGCAGGTTCTGGATCTTCTTCGACATGGTGATGTCGATGAAGTCGTAGGCGAGCTCCTTGTTCTTGGCGTTCTTGGGGACCACCCAGAGGTTGCCGCCGGAGCCCAGGGTCAGGTCGGACCCGGGCCACAGGCCGCTGTCCCAGTCGAACTTCGCCTCGGACTGGAAGCGGCCGTACCACCAGCTGCCGGAGAACAGGATCGGCGCCTTGCCCTGGATCCAGGACACGCCCGCGTCCTCGGCCTTGGTGCTGGTCGACTTCTTGCTGATGTAGCCCTTCTTCACCCAGTCGGCGAAGGTGGTGGCCGCGTACGTCCACGCCGTGTCGTGGAAGTCGTTCTTGCCCTTGTACAGCTCGTACTTGTCGACCCACGAGCGGTCGGCCTTGGACAGGGCGAGCTGGTAGAGGTACTGCTGGGCCATGTACTCGGCGCCGGCGTTGGCGAGCGGGGTGACGCCCTTCTTCACGAAGGCGTCCATCGCGGCCGTGAGCTCGTCGAACGTCTTCGGCTCGGCGATCCCGTACTTCTTGAACAGGTCCTTGTTGTAGTAGACCATCGTGTACTCGGCGTAGTTGGGCACGCCGTACCACTTGCCGGAGCCCATGACCCCGTTGGTGTCGTACCTGCTGGTCGTGGCGACGCCCGCGCTGAGCTTCTTGTCCCAGCCGCGCTTGGTGGCCTCCGCCGTCAGATCGGTCAGCAGGCCCTGCTTCGACAGCTGGCCCGCGGTCGCGTTGCCCTTGTTGTACTCCATGAGGTCGGGTACGTCCGAGGAGTTCAGGATCATGGGCGCCGTCTTCTGGATCTGGTCGAAGCCCTTCTCCTCGAACTTCACCTTCACGCCCGGGTGCTGGGCCTCGAACTCCTTGATCGCCTCGTTCCAGGCCACGCCCATCGCGCTGTCGGGGCCCTCGTAGTGCCAGAGCCTGAGCGTCTTGGCGTCGGAGGACCCGCTGTCCGAGCCCCCGCAGGAGGTCAGCAGCAGCGATCCGCCCAGGATCGCCGCCGTGACCGTCATCACACGCCTTCGTGCTGTCAACATCCCGTGCCTCCAGGGGAGCCGGATGGGTTTCGGAGCGGCGCCGCGCGACGGGCCGGTCCGACGACAGTCGTCGAATCGATTCGATGCGAGGCGTCGAAGCGCTTCGACGGAGGAAGGTAGGTGCGCGCTGTGGGCGCGTCAATGCATTTGACGGGAATGGGTCTTCGGAGTTGTTCCGGTGCCGTGCCGGTCAGCGGGTGGTGAGGGAGATCATCAGCGCCAGGGCCGCCGCCGTCGCCGGCACGCCGAAGCCGGCCGCCGTGGAGAGGTGGTCGACCATCCAGCCGGCCGTCGCCGAGCCACACGCGATGCCGCCGAGCAGGCCGGTCACCGCCAGGGTCATGCCCTCGTTGAGGCGTCCCTCGGGGGTGCGGCGCTGCACCAGCGTCATGGTGGTGACCATCGTCGGCGCCGTCGCCATGCCGGCCACCAGCAGGGCGCCGGCCAGCAGCGGCAGCGAAGGTGCCAGGAGGGGCAGGGTCAGCAGGGCGGTCATCGCGGCCAGGCACCAGGGCAGCCGTCGCTCCGCCGGACCGGCCGGCACGACGGCCCCGAACACCAGGCCCGCCGCGCAGGACCCCGCCGCCTGCAACGCGAGGACGACCCCCGCCGCCGCACGGTGACCGTGTGCGTCCGCGAACGCGATCGTGGTGACCTCCAGCGCGCCGAACACCGCGCCCAGGGCCAGGCAGACGGCGAGGAGGGGCACGTGGAGGGGGAAGCGGGCCGGGGTGCGGGCGTGGACCGGCGGCTCGGTCGCGCGCTGGGCGGCGAACAGCAGCACGCCGGTCAGCAGCAGCACCGCCCCGGTCAGCGTGCCCGCCTCCGGGAAGAACGTCCCGCACAGGAAGGCCGCCAGCACCGGGCCCAGCATGAAGCACAGCTCGTCGGCGGCCTGCTCGAAGGAGTTCGCAGTGTGCAGCGCCCGCTCGTCGCCCTTGAGCAGGTGCGCCCAGCGGGCCCGGGACATGCCGCCGGTGTTGGGGGTCGTCGCGGTGGCGGCGTGGGAGACGAAGAGGGTCCAGGCGGGGGCGTCGTAGTGCACGCACAGCAGCAGCGCCAGCGAGCCGAGGACGGCGAACGCCGTGGCGGGCACGGCGATCCGGGCCTGGCCGTGCCGGTCGACGAGCCGGGCGGTGAAGGGGGCGACCAGTCCGGTGGCCGCGAGGCCGGTCGCGGTGACGGCGCCGGCGAGCGCGTACGAGCCGCGCGCCCCGGCGATCATCACGACCGCGCTCACGCTGAACATGCCCATCGGGAGCCGGGCCAGGAGGTTCCCGATCGTGAAGGCACGGGCGCCCGGGATCGCGAGGAGGCGGCGGTAGGGGCCCGGCGGGCGCCGGCGGGTCTCGCGCCGGGAGGTGAAGTCGACGGCCGCGAGGGTGTCGGCGGTCACGGTGAACAGCGGCGGGTTCCGGGGCGTGGGCTGCGGCATGGACACCACGGTGGCGCGGGGGCGATCAAGGGGTCCAACACCTTCTTGGCGCCGATTCACGCACGGGTGTGGTGAATCGGGAGCCGGCCTGTCGCAGGGGCGCACCCTGTGCGGTGGGTCGTGTTGTACGTTCGCCGGATGCCGGCCCCGACCCATCTCGACCCCCGTCTCCTGCGCGCCTTCGTCGCCGTGGCCGAGGAGCTGCACTTCACCCGGGCCGCGGCCCGGCTCTACGTCGCCCAGCAGGCGCTCAGCCGGGATGTGCGGCGGCTGGAGCGGCAGCTCGGCGCGGAGCTGTTCGTGCGCACCACCCGGCAGGTGACGCTGACGGCCGACGGCGAACGCCTGCTGCCGCACGCGCGCCGGGTGCTGCGGACGCAGGACGAGCTGCTCGCCGCCTTCGGGCAGGCCCGCCCCCTGCTGGTCGACCTCAACGCGCCGGGCCTGGTCACCGGGCGCCGCGTGCTGCACCGGGCCCGCGAACTCGCCCCCGACCAGGAGCTGATGGCCCGCTACGAGAGCGGGCTGACCGGAGCCGCGGGCGAACTGGTCGCCGGGCGGCTCGACGCCTCCTTCGGACGGTTCGCCGGGCTGGACGCGGCGCTGCGGGCGGGGCTGGAGCACCAGCCGGTGCGGTACGAACCGATGGCGGTGGTGCTGCCCGAGGACCACCGGCTGGCCTCCCTGCCCGAGGTGCCGCTCGCCGCGCTGGCGGGGGAGACGGTGTACGCCGGTGCCGGCAATCCCCGGACGCCGGAGTGGACGGATCTCGCGCGGCGGCTGTTCGACGGGCGGGGCATCGAGGTCGCGCCGCCCGCACCGCTCGCCGTCGGACACGAGGAGTTCGAGCGGATCATGGCCAAGACGCGGAACCCGGTTCTCGCGGTGGCGGACTTTCCCGCCATGCCCCGGACCGTGCTGCGGCCCCTGGTCGATCCGGTCCCGTTGTCGCCGGTTTCCCTCGTGTGGCGGAAGGGCCTGGTACATCCGGGATTCGACGCGCTTCGACGCGCGGCGGCCGAGCTCGCCGCGGCCGAGGGCTGGCTCCGGCGGCCGGCCGATGGATGGATTCCAGCCATTGACGTGGACACGATCAACCTGCGCAAATGACACATCACCATCACACCGGCTCCATGTGCGCTACATTCGTAGGCCTGAGCACGGTGTGGTAAGGGGGGCGCTCGGAGCGGGTGGGGGCCCGGTCCGGTCGACGTGTGCTCGGGTCGTACGCGCACCTGTGAGCTCTCCCGTGGGGGATTTTGTGCGCGTGAAAAAGTGGCGTGATGACGCCCAACCGGAGTGGGCCGATGCGCCATCCGGGCCTCGCAACGCTGCGGCGACGGGCGAGGACACCGAGGTGCTCGTCGACCGGGCCTTCGTGGCACCGGAGGAAACCGGAGCGCCGCGGTGGGACGTCTTCCGGCGTCCGTCCGACGACGCCGAGGACACCGCCGTGCTGCCCGCCGGCGCGCCTGGCGTCCCCGCGCCGCGCGACCCCTGGGAGCCCCCCGCTGCTCCCACACCGCGCGACCCCTGGGAACCCCCCGCCGGCGAGGACCACACGCACGACCCGCACGAGGTGACCGTCCAGCTGGACGCGGTCGGGCTGCAGCAGGACCTGCGCCTGCGCGAGGCGCGGGGCGCACAGGAGGCGTCC
>NZ_JBTWMV010000043.1:0-63860 GCF_054850255.1 Streptomyces sp. 7R007
TGCGGTAGTCGGCGAGGGTGATGATCTCGTTCGCGGGTGCGTGCGGGCGCACGACCGTGCCGCGGGCCGCGTACTCGCCGGACTTGTACTCGTAGACGTAGTCGCCGAGGTGCAGCCAGGCGTCCAGGTCGCCGCGGGACGCGAGATGGCGGTACGAGGCGAAGTAGCCGCCCTCCCAGTTGGCGCAGGAGACCACGCCGAAGCGCAGGCCGGTCACGGCCGCGTCCGCCGCCGGCGCGGTGCGGGTACGCGCCACCGGGGAGTCCGTGCCGCCCGCGGTGAAGCGGAACCAGTAGTCGGTCGCCGGCTCCAGGCCGCGTATGTCGGCCTTGACGGTGTGGTCGGAGGCGGCGGTCGCCGTGGTCGAGCCCTTGGCGACGACGGTCGTGAACGCCCTGTCCTTGGCGACGACCCAGCCGACCTCGGTGTCCGGGCCGAGCCCGGAGCCGGGGGTCGCCTCGGCGGTGGGCGTCACCCGGGTCCACAGCAGGATGCCGTCGGGCAGCGGGTCGCCGGAGGCGACGCCGTGCAGGAACTGCGGCGTCTCGGCGGCCGCCCGGGCGGGCAGCGCGGCGGCGAGCGGGCCGGCCAGAACGGCGGTGGCCGCGGCGGCCTTCACGACCGTACGGCGGCGGGGCGAGAGCGGGTCGGCGCTCTCCGCGGGCACGGATGATCTGTGTCGAGTGGTCACGACCGATCAGGTTACTGATCGGTATCAACGGAGCGGGCGAACTCGCGAAAAGTTCGCCCGCTCTTTCGCCGCCGGTCGCTCAGGCCTTCAGGGCCGCGTTCACCACCTGGTTGAACTGGGCAACCGTCATGGGCGGGTTGCCGTTGCTGTCGGCGGTGAGCATCTTGCCGTTCATGACGAAGCTCGGAGTGCCGGTGACGCCGTCCTTGTTGGTGTCGAAGGTCTTCGACATCGCGAGCGCCCAGGCGTCGTACTTGCCGCTCCTCACGTCGGCCTGGAAGGTCTTGTTGTCCTTCAGGGCCGGCACGGTCTGGGCGACCTTGATGAGGTAGTCGTCGCTCTTGAACTTGTCCGTCGACTCGTCCGGGTGCCACTTCTTGGAGTACAGCGCGGTCTTGTACTCCAGGAACGCCTCGTCGCTGACGTTCAGCGCGGCGCCCATGGCGCTCATCGCGTTCTTGGAGCCCTCGCCGCGCGAGCCGATCGTGCCCTTGCCGAGCGAGTCGCCGTCGAGGAACGTGCCGCCGATGTACTGGATCTTGAACTTGCCGTCGTCGATGTCCTTCTTCACGGTCGAACCGACGGTCTGCTCGAACTGGGCGCAGATCGGGCAGCGCGGGTCCTCGTAGACCTTGAGGGTCTTCTTGGCGCTCGCCTTGCCGATCACGACGGTCGTGCCGTTGGTGCCCGTGGTGTGGGCCGGCGCGACGACCTTGTCGTCCTTGACGGACTCCCAGTGGCTGGGCTTGTTCGCCTGGACGACGGCGTAGCCGATGCCGCCGGCCGCGGCGAGCACGGCGACGACCGAACAGGCCACGATGACCTGGCGCTTGACCTTGGCCCGCTTGGCCTGGCGCTCGCGCTCCTGACGCAGCCGCTCACGGGCCGCCATCTTGGCCGCCTGGCTGTTCCGCTTGCTCATGTTGGTGATCTCCATGTGGGACGCGCACAGGGCGTGCGCGGGATACGTGTGGGGGAAGGGGTCGTGCTCGGTGCTGTGTCGCAGGCGCGTGCGTCAGACGGACGCGAGGGAGCACGGCGGTCCCCGCCGTCCCAGGGAGTGCGCGAGCAGCAGGTCGCGGACGGCGGCCGGACGGCGGCCGGGGCGCCGTACGCCGCGCGTCGCCTTGGCCGGGCGGACGGCCACCGCGGCCACCGCCAGCAGCAGCGGCCGGAACGTCGTCGCCGCCACCGCCCGCAGCAGCTGGGCCAGCGCCCGCTCGCCGCGGCGCAGCCAGGTGGCGGCGAGCAGGCCGACGCCGACGTGGGCGGCCAGCAGCAGCCAGGCCGTGGCCGGGTCGGCGTGGGCGAGCAGGACGGTGAGGCGGTCGGTGTCGGTGCCGGTGACCCGGGCCAGGGGCGTGGCGACCTGGGTGCCGGAGCCGCACAGCAGATCCCAGCCGACGGAGCGCAGCGGGCCGGCGACGGGGCCGCCCGCGCGGCCGTAGCAGACGTGCTGGCCGGTGGTGAAGACCGTGTCGGCGGCCAGCTCCAGGGGGATCAGCAGGGCGGCGATGCGCACGAAGCCGCGCTCGCGGCCGGCCAGCGCGTAGGCGACCGCGAACACGGCGGCGGCGACCGCGGCCACCGTGTTCAGCGGCAGCGGGACCCGGGACAGCAGCACGTGCGACGCGGTGCTGAGCGTCACGACGAGTGCCGTGAACAGCGCCGCGCGCAGCGCTCTGAGCCGGGTCCCGGATATGTCCATAGCGTGGAGAGTGTGTCACGTGCTCCGGTAAGGGACCACTAAGAGGTCCCTGTGAGAGGACGGACCGTTAGAGACCCGGAATCCGGCCGTTGCGGAACAGGTCCACGAAGATCTGGTGGTCGGCACGCGCGCGTGCGCCGTAGTCGTGCGCGAAGTCGACCAGGAGCTCCGCGAAGCCCTCCTCGTCGGCCGCGATCGCCGCGTCGATGGCCCGCTCGGTGGAGAACGGCACCAGGGACTCGCCGGAGGTGTCGTCCGCCGCCGCGTGCATGGTGGCCGTGGCCCGGCCCAGGTCGGCGACGACGCCCGCGATCTCCTCCGGGTCGTCGATGTCGCCCCAGTCCAGGTCCACCGCGTACGGCGAGACCTCGGCGACCAGCTGGCCCGCGCCGTCCAGCTCGGTCCAGCCCAGCCACGGGTCGGCGTGCTGCTGCAGGGCGCGCTGGGAGAGGACCGTGCGGTGGCCCTCGTGCTGGAAGTAGTCGCGGATCGCCGGGTCGGTGATGTGCCGGGAGACCGCCGGGGTCTGGGCCTGCTTGATGTAGATCACGACGTCGTTCTCCAGGGCGTCGGTGTGCCCCTCCAGCAGGATGTTGTACGACGGCAGCCCGGCCGAGCCGATGCCGATGCCGCGGCGGCCGACGACGTCCTTGACGCGGTAGGAGTCCGGGCGGGCCAGGGAGGCCTCCGGCAGGGTCTCCAGGTAGCCGTCGAAGGCCGCCAGCACCTTGTAGCGGGTGGCGGCGTCCAGCTCGATGGAGCCGCCGCCGGGCGCGAAGCGGCGCTCGAAGTCGCGGATCTCCGTCATCGACTCCAGCAGTCCGAACCGGGTCAGCGCGCGGGCGTCGCGCAGCGCGTCCAGCAGCGGGCCCTGGGCGGTGTCCAGGGTGAACGGCGGCACCTCGTCGCTCTTGGCGCCGGTGGCCAGCGCGTGGATCCGTTCGCGGTAGGCGCCCGCGTACACCCGCACCAGCTCGGTGATCTGCTCGTCGCTGAGCGCCTTGGCGTACCCGATGAGGGCGATGGAGGCGGAGAAGCGCTTGAGGTCCCAGGTGAAGGGGCCGACGTATGCCTCGTCGAAGTCGTTGACGTTGAAGATCAGCCGGCCGTTGGCGTCCATGTACGTGCCGAAGTTCTCCGCGTGCAGGTCGCCGTGGATCCACACGCGCGAGGTGCGCTCGTCCAGGTACGGGCCGCGGAGTATCCGCCCGCCGTCCCGCCCGGCGTGCTCGGCGTCCAGGTCGTGGTAGAAGAGGCACGCCGTACCCCGGTAGAACGCGAACGCCGAGGCCGCCATCTTCCGGAACTTCACGCGGAACGCGGCCGGGTCGGCGGCCAGGAGCTCGCCGAAGGCGGTGTCGAAGACGGCGAGGATCTCGTCGCCGCGCTGCTCGTCGCTGAGCTGGGGGACCGACATCGCGGGGTGCCTCCTGGTGCAGGTACGTGTACGACAGCGTTTCTGTCGTCTCCAACGGACGAGGGTGCGCGGAAGTGCCCGCGACTCTCGCTGTGAAGGTACGCGGGGGAGCCGCTCCGGTGTCAGTCTCGGGGCATAGACTTCGACGCTGACCCCAAGACTGTCCGCCAGCCCGTCGCCGACTGTTTCCTCTGGAGGCTCCACCGTGTCAAAGCCGCCGTTCACGCACCTGCACGTCCACACCCAGTACTCGCTGCTGGACGGTGCCGCGCGGCTCAAGGACATGTTCAACGCGTGCAACGAGATGGGCATGACCCATATCGCCATGTCCGACCACGGCAACCTCCACGGGGCGTACGACTTCTTCCACTCCGCGAAGAAGGCCGGAATCACCCCGATCATCGGGATCGAGGCGTATGTCGCGCCCGAGTCCCGGCGCAACAAGCGCAAGATCCAGTGGGGCCAGCCGCACCAGAAGAAGGACGACGTCTCCGGTTCCGGCGGTTACACCCACAAGACGATGTGGGCGGTGGACAAGACGGGCCTGCACAACCTCTTCCGCCTCTCCTCGGACGCGTACGCCGAGGGCTGGCTGCAGAAGTGGCCCCGGATGGACAAGGAGACGATCTCCCAGTGGTCCGAGGGGATCGTCGCCTCCACCGGCTGTCCCTCCGGCGAGGTCCAGACCCGGCTCCGGCTCGGCCAGGAGGAGGAAGCCCTCAAGGCGGCCGCCGACTACCAGGACATCTTCGGCAAGGACCGCTACTTCCTGGAGCTGATGGACCACGGCATCGAGATCGAACACCGGGTCCGCCAGGGCCTGCTCGACATCGGCAGGAAGCTCGGCATCCCGCCCCTGGTCACCAACGACTCGCACTACACGTACGCGCACGAGGCCGGCGCCCACGACGCCCTGCTGTGCATCCAGACCGGCAAGAACCTCTCCGACCCCGACCGCTTCAAGTTCGACGGCACCGGCTACTACCTGAAGTCCACGGACGAGATGTACGCCATCGACTCCTCGGACGCCTGGCAGGAGGGCTGCCGCAACACGCTCCTCGTCGCCGAGATGGTCGACACCACCGGCATGTTCGAGAAGCGCGACCTGATGCCCAAGTTCGACATCCCCGAGGGCTACACCGAGGTCACCTGGTTCAAGGAGGAGGTCCGCCGCGGCATGGAGCGCCGCTACCCGGGCGGCATCCCCGAGGACCGCCAGAAGCAGGCCGACTACGAGATGGACGTCATCATCTCGATGGGCTTCCCCGGCTACTTCCTCGTCGTCGCCGACTTCATCATGTGGGCCAAGAACAACGGCATCGCGGTCGGCCCCGGCCGAGGCTCCGCGGCCGGCTCGATCGTCGCCTACGCCATGGGCATCACCGACCTCGACCCCATCCCGCACGGCCTGATCTTCGAGCGGTTCCTCAACCCCGAGCGCATCTCCATGCCCGACGTCGACATCGACTTCGACGAGCGCCGGCGCGTGGAGGTCATCCGGTACGTGACGGAGAAGTACGGCGCCGACAAGGTCGCCATGATCGGCACCTACGGCACCATCAAGGCCAAGAACGCCATCAAGGACTCCGCGCGCGTGCTGGGCTACCCGTACGCGATGGGCGACCGCATCACCAAGGCCATGCCCGCCGACGTCCTCGGCAAGGGCATCCCCCTGTCCGGCATCACCGACCCCAGCCACCCGCGCTACAGCGAGGCCGGCGAGGTCCGCGCGATGTACGAGAACGAACCGGACGTGAAGAAGGTCATCGACACCGCCAAGGGCGTCGAGGGCCTGGTGCGGCAGATGGGCGTGCACGCCGCCGGCGTGATCATGTCCAGCGAGACCATCACCGAGCACGTCCCGGTCTGGGTCAGGCACACCGACGGCGTCACCATCACCCAGTGGGACTACCCGAGCTGCGAGTCGCTCGGCCTGCTGAAGATGGACTTCCTCGGCCTGCGCAACCTGACGATCATGGACGACGCCGTCAAGATGGTGAAGTCCAACAAGGGGATCGACATCGATCTCCTCGCCCTCCCGCTGGACGACCCCAAGACCTTCGAACTGCTCCAGCGCGGCGACACCCTCGGCGTCTTCCAGTTCGACGGCGGACCCATGCGCTCCCTGCTGCGCCTGATGAAGCCGGACAACTTCGAAGACATCTCCGCCGTCTCGGCCCTGTACCGCCCGGGCCCGATGGGCATGAACTCCCACACGAACTACGCGCTGCGCAAGAACAAGCAGCAGGAGATCACGCCGATCCACCCCGAGCTGGAGGAGCCGCTGCGGGAGGTCCTGGACGTCACCTACGGCCTGATCGTCTACCAGGAGCAGGTGCAGAAGGCCGCCCAGATCATCGCCGGCTACTCGCTCGGCGAGGCCGACATCCTGCGCCGCGTGATGGGCAAGAAGAAGCCGGAGGAGCTGGAGAAGAACTTCGTCATCTTCCAGGCCGGCGCCCGCAAGAACGGCTACAGCGACGAGGCCATCCAGGCCCTGTGGGACGTGCTGGTTCCGTTCGCCGGCTACGCCTTCAACAAGGCCCACTCGGCCGCGTACGGCCTGGTCTCGTACTGGACCGCGTACCTGAAGGCGAACCACCCCGCCGAGTACATGGCGGCCCTGCTGACCTCCGTCAAGGACGACAAGGACAAGTCGGCGGTCTACCTCAACGAGTGCCGGCGCATGGGCATCAAGGTGCTCCCGCCGAACGTCAACGAGTCGGTGCACAACTTCGCCGCCCAGGGTGACGACGTGATCCTCTTCGGCCTGGAGGCCGTGCGCAACGTCGGCACCGGCGTCGTCGACTCGATCATCAAGGCGCGCAAGGCGAAGGGGAAGTTCGCCTCCTTCCCCGACTACCTCGACAAGATCGACGCCGCCGCCTGCAACAAGCGGACCACGGAATCGCTGATCAAGGCGGGCGCCTTCGACTCGCTGGGCCACACCCGCAAGGGCCTGACCGCCCAGTACGAGCCGATGATCGACAACGTGGTCGCGGTCAAGCGCAAGGAGGCCGAGGGACAGTTCGACCTCTTCGGCGGCATGGGCGAGGAGACCAGCAGCGAGCCCGGCTTCGGCCTCGACGTGGAGTTCACCACCGAGGAGTGGGACAAGACCTACCTGCTCGCCCAGGAACGCGAGATGCTCGGTCTGTACGTCTCCGACCACCCGCTCTTCGGCCTGGAGCACGTGCTGTCCGACAAGGCCGACGCGGGCATCGCCCAGCTCACCGGCGGCGAGCACGCGGACGGCGCGGTCGTCACCATCGGCGGCATCATCTCCGGCCTGCAGCGCAAGATGACCAAGCAGGGCAACGCCTGGGCGATCGCCACCGTCGAGGACCTCGCCGGCTCCATCGAGTGCATGTTCTTCCCGGCCACCTACCAGCTGGTGTCGACGCAGCTCGTCGAGGACGCGGTCGTGTTCGTCAAGGGCCGCCTCGACAAGCGCGAGGACGTGCCGCGGCTGGTGGCGATGGAGCTCCAGGTGCCGGACCTGTCCAACGCGGGCACCAACGCGCCCGTGATCCTCACCATCCCGGCGGTGAAGGTGACCCCGCCGATGGTCAGCCGCCTCGGCGAGATCCTCACCCACCACAAGGGCGACAGCGAGGTCCGCATCAAGCTCCAGGGCCCGACCAAGACGACGGTCCTGCGCCTGGACCGGCACCGGGTCAAGCCCGACCCGGCGCTCTTCGGCGACCTGAAGGTGCTGCTCGGCCCGTCCTGCCTGGCGGGCTGACGGCCGCACGGCCGACCGTACGACCGAGGGGCGCATCCCGTACGGGGTGCGCCCCTCGGCTGTGCATGGGTCTCGGCAACCCTTAACGCAGAGGTCAGTTGTGACCGAAGCTCTTCTGCCGCCCCTTGCGGGCCATGTCGCCCGGGGTGACCTGCGGGAGGTGCTGCTCGGCCGGCGCCTCCAGCGAGGTCTGCGGGGCCTGCTGGGCCCGCTCGGCCTGCGGCTGCTGCTTACGGTTCTGCTTCTTGTTCTTGGCCATGGTGATCTGCCTCCTGTGGGGGATCTAGGGGCCAGGGCCGGGACCAGATTCACATAAGCTGACAACAGGCGCATGTCGGATCATTACCGTCCGTGACGGGTCTTGTCGGGGAGCGAGGGCACGGGCCGCACTCCGAAACGCCACGCCGAAGATCGAGTTCGGACCGTTAACCCCCGCACAGTCGGGCAGACTCGAAGGAAGCCCGAAGCAAACCTCCCGGGAAGAGGGTGAGTCGCGTGGACCGCTGCATCGTCCTGGTGGACGCCGGGTATCTGCTGGGAGCGGCCGCCAGCCTCCTCGCCGGAGAGCCCTCCCGGTCCCGCATCACCGTCGATCACGCCGCCCTCATCCAGGGCCTGCGCGAGCGCGCCGAGACCGAGACGGAACGGCCGCTGCTGCGCATCTACTGGTTCGACGGCGCCCCCGACCGCGTCCCGCAACCGGAGCACCGCCGGCTGCGCGTGATGCCCCGGGTGACCGTCCGGCTCGGCGCCCTGACCCGCAGCGACGGACGCTGGGCGCAGAAGGGCGTGGACGCCGCGATGCACGCAGAGCTGACCGAGCTGGCCCGCAACCGCGCCTGCTCCGACATCGTCCTGGTCACCGGCGACGGCGACCTGCTGCCGGGCATGATGGCCGCCAAGGAGCACGGCGTCGCCGTGCACCTGTGGGCCGTGCAGGCCGCCGACGGGGACTACAACCAGTCGGAGGACCTGGTCGCCGAGGCGGACGAGCGACGCGTGCTGGACCGTGCCTGGATCACCAAGGCCGTACGCCCCAAGGAGCTCGGCGGGATCTGCGCCCCGCCGCCCGCGCCGCGCCCCGAGATCGCCGCGATCCTCTCCGCGCCGCTGCCGGACTCCGCGCTCACCGCGCCCGAGCGGTCGGCCGGCGAGACCGAGCACGCCCCGGCGGCCGCCGTCTCGGACAACGGCACGCAGGAGCGGGTGCCCGCGCCCAAGGGCGTGCCGACCCCGAAGGACCTGGCCGCGCTGCGCTCCCCCGGCGTCCAGCCCGCCCCGCACCCGGCGACCGCCACCCTGCGCTGGTCCTCCGACAAAGGGTGGGTCGACCGGCCGCCCGCCGAGTCGCCCGAGGCCGCCTCGATGCCCACGCTCGCGCAGCTGACGACCGCGGAGCAGCGGTGGGCCGACCGGGAGGAGGACATCACGGCCGTCGGCGGCGACCCGTACGAGGTCGGGCAGGTGTTCGCCCGGCGGTGGATGGAGCGGCTGGGCGACCAGAGCCATCTGCAGCGGCTGTCGGGGATGTACCCGCGCATCCCGCACCGCATCGACGGCGAACTGCTGCGGTACGCGGCCCGCTTCGGGCTGCTCGCGCACAAGGACGACCAGATCGACGAACACGACCGGTACGCCATCCGGGCGGGCTTCTGGCGGGAGATCGACGTACGGACGGCCGCGGAGCACGCATCCGCAGGTGAGTAGTTCTTTACCGGTGGATGTGCCGTTATGGACCAACCCGGGAGCGGGCAGGCGTTCGCGACCCCGTACCCTCGTCCTTTGTGAGTACGCGCGCGGCACAGGCACTTCGGCACGGCGGGGACGTCGTGTGCGCGGTGCGCGGGCTGACGAAGACGTATCCGGCCGTGCGCGCTCGGCGCGGGGCTCCCGGGACGCCCGCGGTGCGGGCCACCGACGAGGTGCGGCTGGACATCCGGCGCGGTGAGATCTTCGGGCTGCTCGGGCCGAACGGCGCCGGCAAGTCCACCCTCGTACGCCAGCTGACCGGGCTGATGCGGCCCGACGCGGGCAGCGTCGAGATCCTCGGCCACGACATCGTGCGCCACCCGGAGCGGGCCGCGCGGATCCTCGCCTACCTCGGGCAGGAGTCCAGCGCCCTGGACGAGCTGACCGTGTCGCTCGCCGCCGAGACGACCGGGCGGCTGCGCGGCCTGGAGGCGCGGCGGGCGCGGGCCGAGCGGGACGCCGTACTGGAGGAGCTGGGGCTCACGCCGATCGCCGGGCGGCCGCTGAAGAAGCTGTCCGGCGGGCAGCGGCGGCTGGCCTGTTTCGCCGC
Source organism: Streptomyces sp. 7R007 (assembly GCF_054850255.1). NCBI lineage: Bacteria > Bacillati > Actinomycetota > Actinomycetes > Kitasatosporales > Streptomycetaceae > Streptomyces > Streptomyces sp. 7R007. The sequence continues at coordinate 9,861 of NZ_JBTWMV010000043.1, forward strand.
CGCGCTGGTCGGGGAGCGGCCGCTGCTCGTGCTCGACGAGCCGACCACCGGGATGGACCCCGTGGCCCGGCGCGCCGTGTGGTCCGCGGTGGACCGGCGGCGGGCGGAGCGCGGGACGACGGTGCTGCTGGTCACCCACAACGTCATCGAGGCCGAGACGGTGCTGGACCGGGTCGCCGTTCTGGACCGCGGGCGGGTCATCGCCTGCGACACCCCGGCCGGGCTCAAGGAACAGGTCGCCGGGGAGGTCCGGGTCGAGCTGGTGTGGCGCGAGGCGGCGCCGCTGCACGTGCCCGAGGTCGCCGTGCTGCGCGAGCGGGCCGTGGAGGCGGGACGCCGCTGGACGCTGCGGCTCGCGCCCGAGGAGGCCCGCGCGGCCGTCGCCACCGTCACCGGCGGAGCCGCCTTCGCCGCCCTGGACGACTTCACGCTGGCCACGCCCAGCCTGGAGGACGTCTACCTGGCGCTGGGCGGGGCCGCGCAGCAGGGGTTGGTGAAGGCGTGAGCGGGCGAGCGGTCGTATGCGTATGGGACAGGACGACTGTCGGAGCGAGAAGGAGCAGCTCGACGTGAGTGTCGTATCCGCCGACGTCCTGCCGGGAAGCGCGCTGCCCGCCGGGGAGGGGAGCTCGGCCGCGGCCGAGCTGGGGCCGCGGGCGCGGATGTGGCCGTCGCTGGTCGCGGTCTACCGGGCGCAGCTGTCCAGGGCCCGGGTGGCGCGCATCCCGCTGCTGTTCGTGGCGACCTTCCAGTCGATCGGGATCATGATCCTGATGCGCGGGGTCGTGGACGGCGGCGGCGAGGCCGAGTCCGTCGTGGCCGGCTCCTCCGTGCTGGTCGTCGCCTTCGTCGCGCTGAACCTGCTCGCCCAGTACTTCGGCCAGTTGCGGGCCAGCGGCGGCCTCGACCACTACGCGACGCTGCCGGTGCCGCCGGCCGCCGTGGTGCTGGGGGCGGCGGGGGCGTACGCCTCGTTCACCGTGCCCGGGACCGTGGTGACCGCGGTCTTCGGGTGCGTGCTGTTCGGGCTGCCGCTCGCGCATCTGTGGGTGCTGGCGGCGGTCATCCCGCTCGCCGGCGCCGCCCTGGCCGGCCTCGGCGCCGCGCTCGGCCTGCTCGCCCCGCGGCCGGAGCTCGCGACCCTGCTCGGCCAGCTGGGCATGTCCGCGGCCCTGCTGCTCGGGGTGCTGCCCGCCGACCGGATGCCGGAGATCGTACGGCTGGCCCGCGACCTGCTGCCCTCGACGTACGGCGTCGAGGCCTTCGCCCGCACCTTCGGCACCCGCCCCGACTGGGCCTTCGTCCTCGGCGACCTCGCCGTCTGCGCGGCCGTCGGCGTCGTCTCGCTGGCCGTGGCCACCTGGGCATACCGCAGGGCGGCCGTCCGGTGACGCGCCGCACAGACGCGCCTGGCACGATGTCAGGGTGACCGCACCGTTGACTCCGCCTCCGCCGCCGCATGAACACTCCCCGCACAGCGCGTGGCAGCCCCCTGCCGACGGGCCCCTGGCTCCCGCGCCCCACGAGGTGGGCTACGGCACGTACGGACAGGACGGCCCTGGTATGAAGACCGAACTGCGGGAGGCCGCCGTCGTCACCCTCGCCGTGGCGATCGCCGGTGTGCTGCTCGGGCTGCTGTGGCTGTGGCTGGCGCCGCACGTGCCGCTGGTCGGCGACGTGGTCGACAAGAACTGGGTGGTCTACCTCAAGGACAGCGAGGGCGAGCAGGCGATCGGCGTGGACGGAACGTTCACGCTGCTCGGGCTGGCCTTCGGCGCGGTCAGCGCGGCGGCGGCCTTCCTGTGGCGGCGGCGCGGGGGAGTGCCGCTGGTCGTGGCGCTCGGGCTGGGCGGGCTGCTCGGCTCGCTGCTGGCCTGGCGGCTCGGCGTGTGGCTGGGTCCCGAGCACGACGTGCTCGCCCACGCCAAGGAGGTCGGCAAGAACGTCACCTTCTCCGCCCCGCTCAAGCTCGGCACCAAGGGCGCCCTGCTGGCCTGGCCGCTGGCGGCCCTGGTGGTCCACCTCGGCCTGACGGCCCTGTTCGGCCCCCGTGACCCGGAGCCGTACCAGCAGGGTCCCGCCCAGACGGATCCGTACGGGGCCCCGCCGGCGTGAGGGTCACGCGGGCCGGTGTCCGTGGTTGGAACGGCCCTTCTTGACGCGCCACTTGCGTTTCCGCGTTTTCTTCGACATGTCCCTCGTACTTAACCGAGGACGGGGCCCGCGTCGAGAGGTCACGCACGCCCGATGGGCGCCACGACCGCTTGCGTGAGGGTGGCCAGGTCCTCCGGGGACAGTTCGACCTCCAGGCCGCGGCGGCCCGCCGAGACGCAGATCGTGGCGTGGCCGGAGGCGGAGGCGTCGAGGACCGTGGGGAGCCGCTTGCGCTGCCCCAGCGGGGAGATGCCGCCGCGGACGTAGCCCGTGGTGCGCTCCGCCAGGGCCGGATCGGCCATCGCGGCCCGCTTGCCGCCGACCGCCGCGGCCAGCGCCTTCAGGTCCAGCTGGCCCGCCACGGGCACGACGGCGACCGTGAGGTGCCCGTCGACGTCCGCGACCAGTGTCTTGAACACCCGCTCCGGCGAGACGCCCATCGCCTCGGCCGCCTCCTCGCCGTAGGAGGGGTGGGCGGGATCGTGCTCGTAGGAGTGCACCGTGAACGGCACCCCCGCGGAGGTCAGGGCCACCGTCGCGGGCGTGCCCCCGGACTGCTGCTGCTTCTTGGACTTCTTCGCCATCTGCCTTTCCCGGTGACGTCAGTTGAGGCTGGTCGGGCCGCGGGTCAGCTCCGACGCCGGCAGTGACGGCAGACTACGGATGATGGACGTCTCGGTGCGCAGGAGTTTCAGCTCGTCGCGCAGCCGGGACGCGGTGTCGGGGGCCTGGAGCAGACGCTGCTTGGTGGGGGTGTCCAGCATCATCGCCGCCGCCACCAGGTAGGAGACGACCGACGGCTCGTCCGGCAGGTCGGCCCCCGTCGACAGCGACCGCTCCCGCGCCCCCGCCAGCCGCTTCTGGTACTGCCGGAAGGCCCGCAGCACCCCCTCGGCCAGCGCCCCCGCCTCGTCCCCGGGCTCCTCGGGCAGCTCCTCCAGCTCCGCCGTCAGATACGGCCCCGACGCGTCGACCGACAGCAGCCGCACCCGGACCGTGCCCGTCGCCAGCACCTCGAAGGTGCCGTCGGCCCGCTCCCGCACGGTCGCCGCGTCCGCCACACAGCCGACGGCGTGGAAGGACTTCGCCGGTTCGGTGCCGAAGCCCGCCGCCGGGCCCCGCTCGGGCAGGGCCGTCGGATCGGGCATCCCGGGCGCGCTCGGCGCCACCTCGTGGCCGTCGCGGATCGCGACGACGGCGAAGCGGCGCGGTTCGTCCTCGGGTGTCTTGAGCAGCTCGCGCATCATGGCGCGATAGCGCTCCTCGAAGACGTTCAGAGGCAGCACCAGCCCCGGGAACAACACGGAGTTCAGGGGGAAGAGCGGAAGCCGGACGGTGGTCACGCCGCAAAAGCCTAATGGTCGCCGGAGCGGACGCGTCCGCCGCGCTCCCCGACGGGGTGCGCGCGGACCTCCTCGCGCGTCCTGAGGAACAGCGCCAGCGGGTCGTCCGAGAGGCGTTCCCAGGGGAAGGACGTGGCGTACGGGCCGATCAGGCGCAGCTGCTCGCGGGCGTCCGCCCAGCGTTCCAGGCCGACCAGCACGTACAGCAGCTTGTTGCGGATCTGGGCCGGCCAGGGGTCGGCGGGCGCGAAGCGGGCGGAGAGCGCGATCGCCCGGTCGGCCGCCGCCTCCAGCCGCTCCCGGCCCACCTCCGTACCCGTGCCGTCCATCAGGCAGGCCAGGGCCGCCCGGGCGGGCAGCGCCTGGATCAGCGAGTCCTCCGGGGCGTCCTGGGCGGCCAGGTCGGCGAAGTCGAAGCACTCGCGGTACGAGCCCCGCCAGGACTCGGCCAGGTAGCACAGGGCGGCCACATGGCAGCCGTAGTGCAGCGGGGCGCGGCGCAGGGCCGCCTCCCACAGCTCCTCGAAGTACTTGTGGCCGGCCTGCGAGCCACGGGCGTGGTCCAGCGCGATCCGCCACGGCACCGGGTCGCGGTCCTCCCCGCGGGCGGCGGCCGTGATCAGCGGACTCACCTCGCGCAGCAGCTCCGCCCGGGCCGGCGAGTCCCAGACGCGGTCCACCGCCAGCTGCGCCCCGACGAGCAGGCCGTCCGCGTCGTGCGGGGCCTCGGCGCGCCACGCGTCGAACCACTCGGTGCGCGAGCGCGCGAACGCGGCGAGCCGGCGCGCGTACCGGTCGCGGTTCTCCCAGTCGCGTCCGGTGCGGGTGGCGGCGAGCAGCTCGGCGGCGGGCCCGAACTCGCCGCGCCCCGCCGCGACCAGCGCGGGGGCGAGCCGGTCGTCGGGCACGTCGAGCAGCACCTCGTCGTCGTCGGCGGTCGGCGTGACGACGGGGCGGGGCGGATTCCGGTGCATCCGGGAGGCGCGGATGAACGGGGGCAGCAGAGCCATGGTGCTGACCATTGAAAGACCGCAGGTCAGCCTGGCGCCAGTGGCGCAGGGCAAGTCATGGAAAGTTGTAGGGCGGTAGGTCAAGGGAGGGTAAAAGGTGAGTGTTCAACAAATGTTCGAACGGTGAGGAATGCGTGAGGACCGCCCGGGGGGCGCATCAGTGCGTCAGTTCCGCCTCAGCAGCCGCGTCGCCCCCGCCGCCACCGTCGTCGCCAGCACCCACCCCAGCAACACCAGCACCGCGGCCAGCCACTGCCAGCCCCCGCGCAGCTGCCACACCCCGACCTGGCCCAGGTCGATGACCGGCAGCAGCAGGTCGAGGGCGAACAGCGCCGGGTTCCACGGCGGATGCTGCCCGGGCTGCACCGGCGGATGGCTCGCGTGCGCGAACGCCAGCGACCCCGCCGCCCACAGCACCGCCATCCACACCGCGGCCCGCCCCGGCCGGTATCCGTAGGCCACCGTCCAGTCCTGCGCGTACCCCCACAGCTTCGCCGCCGGCGGCAGCGTCTCGCGGCGCCGGCGCTGCTTGGCCAGCAGCACCTCGCGCGCGTCCTCGTCCTCGCCGCCGGCCCGCAGCACCGAGGCCAGCCGCTCGTACGGCTCCGGGTTGTACTCGGCGGTCGCCGCGGACACCCACTCCAGCCGCTCCTCCAGCGGGAACGGGCCCGTCGGCACCAGGTTCTCGTACTGGAAGCCGCCCATGTGCAGACTGCCCGGGCCCGGCCACGCGCTCGCCCGGTCGACCAGGTTGACCACCCGCGCGCCCGAGAGCACGACCTTGCCGCGCTGCGGCCGCTCCCCGAGGAAGCGCAGTTCGGGCGTCTGCACCCGGCGCAGTGACAGCTCCTGGTCGTCGGTGAAGGCGAACCGGGCCCGCTCGAAGTCGACCGCGTCCCCGAACCGCCCGTCGTCCAGCCGCACCCCGCCCTGGCACTCGAAACGCTGCACCCGCGTCCCGCGCGCCGGTGTCGCACCGCTCGGCGTCACGGCGCCGACGCCCGCCGGGGTCAGGTACAGGGTGCGCTCGACGGTCAGCTGGGGGGCGTTCAGCGCCAGCCGGAAGTACGGGTTGGCGAGCTTCGCGCCGCGCAGGCTCAGCGAGACGCCGATGGTGGCGCTGCGCAGGCTCAGCTCGCCGTGCGACTCCAGCAGCTCGGCCTGGAGGTCCTGGCCCACGGTCAGGCCGTCGGCGGCGATCGAACGGCCGGTGCGGTCGGGGTGGACGACGGCCTGGTTGAGCATCAGGTCCGTGCCGATGTGCGCGTCGGTCAGCCGTACGCCGCCCGGGAACCGGCACCGGGGCAGGTGCAGATCTCCCTCCGTGTGTACGCGGGCCGCCTCCAGACGCGGCACCGAGCAGTCGATCAGCCGGACGGTGGTGAAGTGGGCCTCCGGCAGCAGCACCTCCCGCTCGAAACGGCAGCCGCGCAGCTCGACGTAGGGCACCACCCGGCCGCCGGCGACGTCCAGGCTGCCGCTGATCATCACCCCGCGCAGCTTCAGCGACGAGACCCGGCCGGCCAGCGCGGGCGGGCCGTCCAGCAGCAGCCAGCACACGATGCGCGCCCGCACCGTCCGCTCGGGCCCCCACGGATGCCCGCCGTGCGGATCGTCGACGGTGGCGTCCCCGCTGCTCAGGTCGTACACGCTGCCGTTGCGGAAGGCCTGCCACATGCCGGCCTCGGCGGCGGTCAGATCGTCCGGCAGGTCCCCGGCCCGGATGCCGGCACCCTCGGTCACTGCTCCTCCCCTCCTGGGTTCGCACACCTGTTCATGCCCGCTGCGTCACACCCGAAGCACAGGACGTGAGGAGGATCTTCCGGGTTCCGTGGACATCCCGTATCAGCCACTGGAACGCGCCGACGGCCCCCGACCGGGGTCTGAGAGAATTGGGCACGTGATCTCCCGAATCGATCTGCGCGGCGACGCCCTTCCCGAGGGCCCCGCCCTGCGCGACCTGCTGCCCCGAGCCGACTTCGACGTTCAGGCCGCCCTGGAGAAGGTGCGTCCGATCTGCGAGGCCGTGCATCATCGGGGCGACGCGGCGCTGATCGACTTCGCCGAGAAGTTCGACGGGGTGCGCCTGGAGTCCGTGCGGGTCCCGGCCGAGGCGCTCACCAAGGCCCTCGCCGAGCTGGACCCGGCCGTGCGCGCGGCCCTGGAGGAGTCCATCCGCCGCGCCCGGCTCGTCCACCGCGAGCAGCGCCGTACGACGCACACCACGCAGGTCGTGCCGGGCGGCTCCGTCACCGAGAAGTGGGTGCCGGTGGAGCGCGTCGGGCTGTACGCCCCCGGCGGCCGCTCGGTCTACCCGTCCTCCGTGGTCATGAACGTCGTCCCGGCCCAGGAGGCCGGCGTCGAGTCCATCGCCCTCGCCTCCCCGGCGCAGAAGGAGTTCGGCGGCCTGCCGCACCCCACGATCCTCGCCGCGTGCGCGCTGCTCGGCGTCGACGAGGTGTACGCCGCCGGCGGCGCCACGGCCGTCGCGATGTTCGCGTACGGCACCGAGTCCTGCCCGCCCGCGAACATGGTCACCGGCCCCGGCAACATCTGGGTCGCCGCCGCCAAGCGCTACTTCACCGGCAAGATCGGCATCGACGCCGAGGCGGGCCCGACCGAGATCGCCATCCTGGCGGACGAGACGGCCGACCCGGTGCACGTCGCCTCCGACCTGATCAGCCAGGCCGAGCACGACCCGCTGGCCGCCGCCGTCCTGGTCACCGACTCCCTCGCGCTCGCGGACGCGGTCGAGAAGGAGCTGGAGCCGCAGGTCGCGGCCAGCAAGCACATCGAGGACCGCATCCGCCCGGCGCTCGCCGGCAAGCAGTCCGCGATCGTCCTGGTCGACGGCGTCGACGAGGGCCTCAGGGTCGTCGACGCGTACGGCGCCGAGCACCTGGAGATCCAGACGGCGGACGCCGCCGCCGTGGCCGACCGGGTGCGCAACGCGGGCGCGGTCTTCATCGGCCCCTGGGCCCCGGTCTCGCTCGGCGACTACGCGGCCGGCTCCAACCACGTGCTGCCCACCGGCGGCTGCGCCTGCCACTCCTCGGGCCTGTCCGTGCAGTCCTTCCTGCGCGGCATCCACATCGTCGACTACACCGAGGACGCGCTGGCCGAGGTCGCGCACCACGTGGTCACGCTGGCCGAGGCGGAGGACCTGCCGGCGCACGGCGCGGCGATCAAGGCGCGGTTCGGATGGAAGGTTCCCCAGAGCAAGTGACCGGCATCGACGACCTCCCCGTACGGGACGAGCTGCGCGGCAAGTCCCCTTACGGCGCGCCCCAGTTGGACGTCCCCGTACGGCTGAACACCAACGAGAACCCCTACCCGCTGCCCGAGCCGCTGGTCGAGCGCATCACCGAGCGCGTCCGCGAGGCGGCCCGCCACCTCAACCGCTACCCCGACCGGGACGCCGTGGAGCTGCGCACACGGCTCGCGACGTACCTGACGGACACCTCCGGGTACGAGGTCGGCCTCGCCAACGTCTGGGCGGCCAACGGCTCCAACGAGGTCATCCAGCAACTGCTGCAGACCTTCGGCGGGCCGGGCCGTACGGCCATCGGCTTCGAGCCGTCGTACTCGATGCACGCGCTCATCGCGCGCGGCACCGGCACCGGCTGGATCTCCGGTCCCCGCGACGAGGACTTCACCATCGACCTCGCGGCGGCCGAGAAGGCCATCGCCGAACACCGGCCGGACGTCGTCTTCGTCACCACCCCCAACAACCCCACCGGCAACGCGGTCCCGCCCGAGACGGTCCTCGCGCTGTACGAGGCCGCGCAGGCGGCCAGGCCGTCCATGGTGATCGTGGACGAGGCGTACATCGAGTTCAGCCACGGCGACTCCCTGCTCCCGCTCATCGAGGGCCGGCCGAACCTGGTCGTCTCCCGGACGATGTCCAAGGCGTTCGGGGCCGCGGGGCTGCGCCTCGGCTATCTCGCCGCGCACCCGGCCGTCGTCGACGCCGTCCAGCTCGTACGGCTGCCCTACCACCTCTCCGCGGTCACCCAGGCGACCGCGCTGGCCGCCCTGGAGCACACCGACACGCTGCTGAAGTACGTCGAGCAGCTCAAGTCGGAGCGGGACCGGCTGGTGAGCGAGCTCAGGGCGGCGGGCTACGAGGTCGTCGAGTCCGACGCCAACTTCGTGCAGTTCGGGCGGTTCGAGGACTCCCACACGGCCTGGCGGGCGATCCTCGACCGGGGCGTCCTGGTCCGCGACAACGGCATCCCGGGGTGGCTGCGGGTGTCCGCCGGAACCCCGGAGGAGAACGACGCGTTCCTCGACGCGGTACGTGAACTGAAGAAGGAGCAGAGCGCATGAGCCGCGTAGGACGCGTGGAGCGGGTCACCAAGGAGACGTCGGTGCTCGTCGAGATCGATCTCGACGGCAGCGGCAAGGTCGACGTGTCGACAGGCGTCGGCTTCTACGACCACATGCTCGACCAGCTCGGCCGGCACGGTCTGTTCGACCTCACCGTGAAGACCGAGGGCGACCTGCACATCGACTCCCACCACACCATCGAGGACACCGCCCTCGCCCTCGGCGCCGCCTTCAAGCAGGCCCTCGGCGACAAGGTGGGCATCTACCGCTTCGGGAACTGCACGGTCCCGCTGGACGAGTCCCTCGCCCAGGTCACCGTCGACCTCTCCGGCCGCCCCTACCTCGTGCACACCGAGCCCGAGAACATGGCGCCGATGATCGGCGAGTACGACACCACGATGACCCGGCACATCCTGGAGTCCTTCGTCGCCCAGGCCCGGATCGCGCTGCACGTGCACGTGCCCTACGGCCGCAACGCGCACCACATCGTCGAGTGCCAGTTCAAGGCCCTGGCGCGGGCTCTGCGCTACGCCTCCGAGCGCGACCCGCGCGCGGCCGGCATCCTCCCCTCCACGAAGGGCGCGCTGTGAACGGTCTGTCCACCGTCCTGATCGTCGTCGGCCTCTTCCTGGTCGGCGGCATCATCTCCTTCGTCAAGCAGAAGATGCCCAAGCAGCTCATCGTGCTGCTGTCGATCGGCGCCGCGATGTGCCTGGTCGCCGGGATCATGAGGCTGGAGGTGTGGAATTGAGCACCCCTTCGAAGAAGGTCGTCGTCTTCGACTACGGCTTCGGCAACGTCCGCTCCGCCGAGCGTGCCCTCGCGCGCGCGGGCGCCGACGTCGAGATAACGCGCGACTTCGACCGGGCCATGAACGCCGACGGCCTGCTGGTGCCGGGCGTCGGCGCCTTCGCCGCCTGCATGAAGGGCCTGAAGGAGGCGCGCGGCGACTGGATCATCGACCGGCGGCTGTCCGGCGGGCGTCCGGTGATGGGCATCTGCGTCGGCATGCAGATCCTCTTCGCGCGCGGCATCGAGCACGGCGTGGAGACCGAGGGCCTCGACGAGTGGCCCGGCTCCGTGGAGCCGCTGCAGGCCGAGATCGTGCCGCACATGGGCTGGAACACCGTCGAGGCACCGGCCGGCTCCCAGCTGTTCGCCGGCCTGGACACGGACGCCCGCTTCTACTTCGTGCACTCCTACGCCGTCCACGACTGGTCCCTGGAGACGCACAACCCGACCATGCACGCCCCGAAGGTCACCTGGTCCACGCACGGCAAGCCCTTCGTGGCCGCCGTCGAGAACGGCGCCCTGTGGGCCACGCAGTTCCACCCCGAGAAGTCCGGCGACGCCGGCGCCCAGCTCCTCACCAACTGGATCGGAACACTGTGAGCAAGCTCGAACTCCTCCCCGCCGTCGACGTCCGCGACGGCCAGGCCGTCCGTCTCGTCCACGGCGAGTCCGGCACGGAGACCTCCTACGGCTCCCCGCTGGAGGCCGCCTTCGCCTGGCAGAGCTCGGGCGCCGAGTGGCTGCACCTGGTCGACCTGGACGCCGCGTTCGGCACCGGCGACAACCGCGCGCTGATCGCCGAGGTGACGAAGGCGATGGACATCAAGGTGGAGCTGTCCGGCGGCATCCGCGACGACGACACCCTCGCCGCCGCCCTCGCCACCGGCTGCACCCGGGTGAACCTCGGCACGGCCGCCCTGGAGACCCCCGAGTGGGTCGCCAAGGTCATCGCCGAGCACGGCGACAAGATCGCGGTGGGCCTCGACGTACGCGGCACCACCCTGCGCGGCCGCGGCTGGACCCGCGACGGCGGCGACCTCTACGAGACGCTGGAGCGCCTCAACAAGGAGGGCTGCGCCCGGTACGTGGTGACGGACATCGCCAAGGACGGCACGCTCCAGGGCCCGAACCTGGAGCTCCTGAAGAACGTCTGCGCGGCCACGGACCGCCCGGTCGTGGCCTCGGGCGGCGTGTCCTCGCTCGACGACCTGCGCGCCATCGCCGAACTGGTGCCCCTCGGTGTCGAGGGCTCGATCGTCGGGAAGGCCCTGTACGCGAAGGCGTTCACCCTGGAAGAGGCCTTGGAGGCTGTGTCGTCATGAGCGGTGCCGTACGGCGGGTGCAGAGCGGAAGTCCCTGGGAAGAGTCCTTCGGTTTCGCACGCGCCGTCGCGGCGGGCGACCGGGTGCTGGTGGCGGGCACGACCTCCTTCAAGGGGGATGTGCTGTACGGGGAGGGCGACCCGTACGAGCAGGCCAAGGTGGCCTTCACCACCGCCGTCGAGGCGATCGGCGAGTTCGGGCTCGGCGTCGACTCCGTGATCCGGACACGGATGTACCTGACCCACGCGCGGGACGTGGACGACGTCGGCCGCGCGCACAAGGAGCTCTTCGACGCGGTGCGGCCGGTGTCGACCCTGCTGGTCGTGCAGGGCTTCGTCGACCCGCGCATCCTGGTCGAGGTGGAACTAGAGGCATACAGAGGAGCCGTGGATTCATGACCCTGGCGGTCCGAGTCATCCCCTGCCTGGACGTGGACAACGGCCGGGTCGTCAAGGGCGTCAACTTCCAGAACCTGCGCGACGCGGGCGACCCCGTCGAAATGGCCAAGGTGTACGACGCCGAGGGCGCCGACGAGCTGACGTTCCTGGACATCACCGCGTCCTCGGGCAACCGCGAGACGACGTACGACGTGGTGCGCCGCACCGCCGAGCAGGTGTTCATCCCGCTCACCGTCGGCGGCGGCGTCCGCACCGCCGAGGACGTGGACCGGCTGCTGCGGGCCGGGGCCGACAAGGTGGGCGTCAACACCGCCGCGATCGCCCGGCCGGACCTGATCCGCGAGATCGCCGAGCGCTTCGGCCGCCAGGTGCTGGTGCTGTCGGTGGACGCGCGGCGGACGCCGACCGGAGGCTTCGAGGTGACGACCCACGGCGGCCGCAAGGGCACCGGGATCGACGCGGTCGAGTGGGCGCACCGGGCGGCCGAGCTCGGAGCGGGCGAGATCCTGCTCAACTCGATGGACGCGGACGGCACCAAGGACGGCTACGACCTGGAGATGATCGCCGCGGTCCGCAAGCACGTGACGGTCCCGGTCATCGCCTCCGGCGGCGCGGGCCGGCTCGCCGACTTCCCGCCGGCGATCGAGGCGGGCGCGGACGCGGTCCTGGCCGCCTCGGTGTTCCACTTCGGCGACCTGCGCATCGGCGACGTGAAGGAGACGCTGCGGGCGGCGGGGCACCCCGTCCGCTGAGAACCCCCTGATACGAAAGGGAAGTTGCGCAAGAAGTATTGTGCAACTTTTCTTTCGTATCTACGGTGGGGGCATGGCAGGCAGGGAGCGCAACCGTCCGATCACCGACCTCGGCACCCTCAAGGCGCTGGCCCACCCCTTGCGGATGCGGCTGTACCGCCTGCTGGTCGTGGCCCGCACGGCCACCGCCTCGCACCTCGCCGACCAGGTCGACGAGGCCGTCTCGCTGGTCAGCTACCACCTGCGCAAGCTCGCCGAACACGGGCTGATCGAGGAGGCCGAGCCGCAGAGCGGGGACGGGCGGGAGCGGTGGTGGCGGCCCTCGTCGGAGGGCGTGAGCATCCGCGACAAGGACTTCCGGGACGCGCCCGAGCGGGCCGCCGCGCACCTGGCGGCGACCCGGCTCTTCCACGAGCAGCGCGTCGACATGTACCGCCGCTACCTCGACGAGCGCCCCACCTGGAGCGCCGAGTGGAACGCCGCCGCTCCGGACAGCGAGGCGCTGCTGCGGCTGACCCCGGCCGAACTGGACGAGCTGCGCCGGGAGTTGGAGGCGCTCACCAGGAAGTACGAGGAGAAGGGGCGGGCCGCCGAGGCCGCCGGCGACACCGAGGGGCGTGAGCACGTCGCCCTGCACCTGTACGGATTCCCGTTCCGCGTCTGAAGGGGCCGCCCTCCCGTGACCGCTGTGACCAGGGCGCCCGCGGCCCCCGCCGACGCCGCCGGCCGCCCCGCCCACCGCGACGGCAACGTCCTGCGCTGGCTCGCCGCCTACACCTGCTCGATGGTCGGCGACAACGTCTACTACCTCGCCCTGTCCTGGGCCGCCGTCCAGGCCGGCACGCCCGCACAGGCCGGGCTCGTCATGTCGGTGAGCGCGCTGCCGAGGGCGCTGCTGATGCTGGGCGGGGGAGTGGTCGCCGACCGGTTCGGGCCGCGTCGCGTGGTCATCGCCAGTGACGCGGTGCGCTGCGCGGCGGTGCTGGCGGTGGCGGGACTGCTGCTGCTCGCCAGCCCGGGGCTGTGGCCGCTGGCCGCGCTGGCGCTGGTCTTCGGCGCCGTCGACGCCGTGTTCATGCCGGCCGTCGGCGCCCTGCCCGCGCGCGTGACCGGCCGCGGCCAGTTCGCCCGCGTCCAGGGCATGCGGGGCCTCGCCATCCGGTTCGCGAACGTCGTCGGCGCACCGCTCGGCGGCCTCGGCGTGGCCCTCGCCGGCGCGCCGACGGCCTTCGCACTCGCCGGCCTGCTCATAGCGGCGTCCATACCGCTGCTGCTCGGCGTACGGGTGGGGAAGCCACAGACGGACGACACGCAGGAACTCGGGGGCCGGGCGTCTACGGGAATGCGGGCGGGAGAGCCGCCGACGGCTGACACACGGGTGGGCACGGGCCAGACACCTGGCGGCGAGCTGCCCGCGGATGACGCTCAGGTGGGCTCGGGCTCGGCGTCTGTGGGTGTGGGGGCGCGGGGGCTGGTGGTGGATGACGGGCAGGGGGTCGGGGGGCGGACGTCTGTGGGGGAGCTGCCGGTGGAGGACGCTCGCGGGGGTTCGGGCTATGTGGGTGTGCGCGCGGGAGAGCTGCCGGCGGAGGACGCTCAGGGAGGTACGGGCCCAGCGTCTGTGGGTGTGCTGGGAGGGGAGCCACCGGCGGACGAGGCGCAGGGGATCCGGGGGCAGACGCCCGTGGACGACACATACGGGGGCTCGGGCTCGGCGTCTGTGGGTGTGCTGGGAGGGGAGCCGGTGGAGCGGGCGGCGTGGTGGGATCTGGTGAGTGGGCTGCGCTACATCCGGCGGCACCGTGTCCTCGCCCCGCTGGTGGTCGCGATCGCCCTCGGTGACCTCGGCTTCGTCGGGCCGCTCAACGTGGGGCTGACGCTGCTGGCCGGTGAACGCGGCTGGGGCGCCTCCGGCATGGGCGGGGTGCTGGCCGGGTTCGGCGTGGGGGCCGGGATCGCCTCGCTGCTGCTGACCGTGCTCGGCCGGCTGCCCCGGGCCGGGCTCGTCGCCGCCCACGCCGTCCTCGCGGGGTCGGTCGCCATCGGCGCCCTCGCCTACGCGCCCACCCTCGCCGCCGCCGTCGGCGTCGCGCTGGCCATCGGCCTGCTCGCCGGGCTCAGCGGCGCCCTGTGCGCTGCGCTGCTGCAGACCCAGGGCGACCCGGCGTACCTGGGCCGGGTCACCGCCGTCGCCGGCCTGGTCAGCCTCGGTCTCGCCCCGCTGAGCATGCCGCTGTCCGCCGCCGCGATCGGCGCCTGGGGCACCGGCCCGGTCTTCGTCGTCAGCGCGCTGGTGTGCGGGCTGGGCGGGGCCGTCATGCTGGGCGTACGCGACCTGCGCCGCGCCGAACTGCCCCGCTGACGGTCAGTCCCTGGGCTGCGCGAGCTGGACCAGGTTGCCGACCGTGTCGTCCAGGACGGCCGTGAGCACCGGCCCCTGCTCCTGCGGGGGCTGCGTGAAGTGGACGCCGAGGGACCGCAGCCGCTCGTACTCGGCCTCGACGTCGTCCACCGAGAAGACGATGCACGGCAGGCCCGCCTCGCGCACCGCCCTGCGGTAGGGCTCTGCGATGGGTCCCTGGCCCGGCTCCAGGAGGAGCTGGAGGTCCTGCTGGGCACCCTCGGCGGCGCCCACGGTGACGAACAGGGTGCCGTCGCCCAGGTCCATGTGGGTGCGGGTCTCGAAGCCCAGCACGTCCGTGTAGAACGCGTGGGCCTTGGTGACGTCGTCGACGTACACGCTGGTCATGGCGACCTTGATCACGACGGCTCCTAGATCCCCAGCTGCCTGGTCTCGGACAGCCGGGCGACCGCTTCCTTGTCGCCGTCCACCTCGACCTTGGCGGCGCTCTGCCGGCCGTAGGAGAACAGCAGCAGCTCGGACGGTTCGCCGGTCACCGTGACCACGGGCGTGCCGCGGTGGGCGACCGCCGTCTGGCCGTCGGGGCGGCGCAGCACCAGGCCCGTGGGGACGCCGCGGCCCATCAGACGGGCCGTGCGCTCCAGGCGCGACCACAGGGCGTCCTGGAAGACCGGGTCGAGCTCGCGGGGCGTCCAGTCGGGCTGGGCGCGGCGGACGTCCTCGGTGTGGACGTAGAACTCGACCGTGTTCGACATCTCGTCGACCTGCTTGAGCGAGAAGGGCGAGAAGCGCGGCGGGCCGGTGCGGATGAGCTGGAGCAGCTCCTCGTACGGCTTGTCCGCGAACTCCGCCATCACCCGCTCCAGGCGCGGCGCGAGCTGCTTGATCAGGATGCCGCCGGCGGCGTCGGGGCGGCGCTCGCGCACCACCACGTGCGCGGCGAGGTCACGGGTCGTCCATCCCTCGCAGAGGGTGGGGGCGTCCGGGCCCGCGGTTTCCAAGAGGTCGGCGAAGAGGAGCCGTTCACGCTTGGCGAAGGTCGACATGCAGTCAGCCTACGACCGCGTACGAAGTCCGCCCAGTGGACGCCCTCCGGTCACTGTCCGTCGCGCGCGGCACAATGGCACCCATGACCAGCGCTCCCCAGTCCAGCAGCCTCGACCCCGAGATCGCCGCGCGCCTCAAGCGCAGCGCCGACGGGCTCCTGCCCGCCATCGCCCAGCAGTACGACACCGGAGAGGTGCTGATGCTCGGCTGGATGGACGACGAGGCGCTGCACCGCACGCTGACCACCGGACGGTGCACCTACTGGTCGCGCAGCCGGCAGGAGTACTGGGTCAAGGGCGACACCTCCGGCCACGTCCAGTGGGTCAGGTCCGTCGCCCTCGACTGCGACGCCGACACCGTGCTGGTCAAGGTCGACCAGGTCGGCGCCGCCTGCCACACCGGCGCCCGGACCTGCTTCGACGCGGACGTGCTGCTGAAGGACGGCGTCGGTTCCCGCGCCGCCGCGCCGGATCAGTAAGGTCAGCGGCCATGGACCTCGACACCTTCCGCAAGCTCGCCACCGACCGGCGGGTCATCCCGGTCACGCGCAAGCTCCTCGCCGACGGCGACACCCCGGTCGCGCTCTACCGCAAGCTCGCCGCCGAACGCCCCGGCACCTTCCTGCTGGAGTCCGCGGAGAACGGCCGCTCGTGGTCCCGGTACTCCTTCGTGGGCGTGCGCTCCGCGGCCACCCTCACCGCCCGTGACGGCCAGGCGCACTGGCTCGGCGTGCCGCCCGTGGGCGTCCCCGTCGACGGCGACCCGCTGGCCGCCCTGCGCGCCACCATCGAGGCCCTGCACACCCCCCACCAGGAGGGCCTGCCGCCCTTCACCGGCGGCATGGTCGGCTACCTCGGCTACGACATCGTGCGCCGCCTGGAGAAGATCGGCCCGGGCGAGCGCGACGACCTGAAGCTGCCCGAGCTGACCATGCTGCTCACCAGTGACCTGGCCGTCATGGACCACTGGGAGGGCTCGGTCCTGCTGATCGCCAACGCGATCAACCACAACGACCTCGACACGGGCGTGGACGAGGCCCATGCCGACGCGGTGGCCCGGCTCGACGCCATGGAGGCCGACCTCTCGCGCCCGGTCGCCCAGCCCCCGGCCCATCTGCCGCCCTCCGAGCTGCCCGAGTACACGGCGCTGTGGGGCGGCCCCGACTTCCGGCGGGCCGTCGAGGACGTCAAGGAGCGCATCCGGGCCGGCGAGGCCTTCCAGGTCGTCCCCTCCCAGCGCTTCGAAACGCCGTGCACGGCCAGCGCGCTGGACGTGTACCGGGTCCTCAGGGCGACCAACCCGTCGCCGTACATGTACCTGTTCCGCTTCGAGGGCTTCGACGTCGTCGGCTCCTCGCCGGAGGCGCTGGTCAAGGTCGAGGACGGACGGGCCATGGTCCACCCCATCGCCGGCACCCGGCACCGCGGGGCCACCCCGCAGGAGGACCAGGCCCTCGCCGACGAGCTGCTGGCCGACCCCAAGGAGCGCGCCGAGCACCTGATGCTGGTCGACCTGGGGCGCAACGACCTGGGGCGGGTCTGCGAGCCGGGCTCGGTGGAGGTCGTCGACTTCATGTCCATCGAGCGGTACTCGCACGTGATGCACATCGTCTCGACGGTCACCGGCAGGGTCGCGGAAGGCCGCACCGCCTTCGACGTCCTGACGGCCTGCTTCCCGGCCGGCACCCTCTCCGGGGCGCCCAAGCCGCGCGCGATGCAGATCATCGACGAACTGGAGCCGTCCCGGCGCGGGCTGTACGGCGGCTGTGTCGGCTACCTCGACTTCGCGGGCGACTCCGACACGGCCATCGCCATCCGCACCGCCCTGCTGCGGGACGGCACGGCGTACGTGCAGGCCGGAGCCGGCATCGTCGCCGACTCCGACCCGGTCGCGGAGGACCAGGAGTGCCGCAACAAGGCGGCGGCGGTCCTCCGCGCGGTGCACACCGCGAACAGGCTCAGTTCATAGGGGTGTTCAGCCGGTGAAGGCCGCCGTCCCGTTCGGCACGCCGAGGCCGGACGGGCCGTCGTACCCGGCGGTGCCGGTGCACAGGTAGCTCCCGCCGCAGCTGCCGTTGGAGCCGCTGGTGACGTCGTACAGCGCCGAGGTGTGGGCGTAGGGGAACGACGCCGGGTACGAGCCGGAGGACGGGGCGCCCGCCAGCGCGTAGGTCGCCGCGATCAGCGGGGCCGAGGCGCTGGTGCCGCCGAAGACCATCCAGCCGGTGGCCTGCCGGTAGCTGTCGTACACCGCGACGCCGGTGTTGGGGTCGGCGACCGCGGAGACGTCGGCGACGGTCCGCCTGGCGCAGCCGCCGTCGGTCTGCCAGGCCGGCTTGGCGTCGTAGCCGGAGCAGCCGGAGCCGGCCCCGCTCCACACCGTGTCGCTCCAGCCGCGGGAGGTCGACGCGGTCTTCAGGGACGTACCGCCCACCGCCGTCACGTACTTGGAGGCGGCCGGGTACTCCACGCCGTAGCCGTTGTCGCCGGAGGAGACGGTGATGGCGACGCCGGGGTGGTTGAAGTAGCTGGAGTCGTACGTCGCGTCGCTGGAGGACTCGGAGCCGCCGTAGCTGTTGGAGACGAACTTGGCGCCGAGCCGCACCGCGGTGTTCACGGCCGTGCCCAGGTTGGCCATGGACGCCGAACTGGCCTCCACCAGCAGGATCTTGCAGTTCGGGCAGGCCGCGCTGACCATGTCGAGGTCAAGGGAGATCTCCTCGGCCCAGCCGGAGTCGCCGCGCGGGTAGCTGGTGCCGCCGCTCTGGTTGACCTTGGTGAAGCAGCCGTTGGCCGTGGTGCAGGCCGAAAGGCCGTACTGCGCGCGGTAGGTGGCGAGGTCGGCCTCGGCGTTGGGGTCGTCGTAGGCGTCGACGATCGCCACCGTCTGGCCCGAACCGCCCGTCGCGGAGGGCAGGTTGTACGCCGCCTGCAGCGACGCGGGGCCGTAGCCGGAGGGCGCGGCGGCGGCCGTCAGGTCGCTCTCCGCGTGCGCGGACTTCGGGGTGCCCGCCGTGACCTTGAGGGCGTTGCAGGCCATGACGTTCTTCTGGGTGGGGGTCGCACACGAGTGGGCGACGGTGACGCCGTGGGACGCCGGGGTCGCGGCCAGGCCGGTGGGGGCGGCCAGCGCGAGCGCGGTGGTGGACAGTGCGGCCACGACCGCCGAGGAAACGGTTCTGCGCAACGTACTTCCTCCGAGAGGCTGGTGAACCATGGGGAGACATGCGGGTACGCCGATCGGTCCGGCCGCGGGGTGCGCGAGCGGGCCGCGCAGAACGTAGGCGTGACCGGATCACGTCAACAAGAAGATCGTTGAAGCTGTGACCTTGCTTTGCCGTTCCTGGGGGAACCGTGTGATGTCCCTGAGGTGTTCATGACGGAACGATGGTGTGGCCATGGGTTGACAGCCCCGGGTGACGCTTCCGGGCGCGGACAAGCGATAGTGGAGGGCGTGACTGCCGTACCTCACCCCCGTTCCGAAGCCGCGGAGCCCGCCCGGGCCGGCCGCCTGAGCCTCGCGCTGGCCCTGCTGTGCGGTGCGCTCGGCGCGGCCGTGGCGCTGCTGTCGACCCGGCAGCGCTGGTCGGAGGGCACCGCCCTGGTGGCCGGTGGCTCCTTCCCGCTCACCGCCAAGGGCAGCGACGTCACGGGCGTGCCCGCGGCGCTCGCCATAGTGGGCCTCGCCGCGCTCGTCGCCGTCTTCGCCGTCCGCCGCTCCGGACGCCTGCTGGTGTCGGCCCTCCTCGCGCTCAGCGGCGCCGGGACGGTGGCCGCGGCGCTGCTCGGCGCCTCGGACAGCTCGGCGCTGGACGAGAAGGCCGCGCAGGCCGCCGGGGACACGACGGCCACGGTGGACGCGCTCAGTCACACCATCTGGCCGTACATCGCGGCGGGCGGCGGGGGGTTGATCCTGGTCGCCGGGCTGCTCGCGCTGCGCTACGGGCGGCTGTGGCCGGCGATGTCGGGGCGGTACGAGCGCGACGGCACGCCGCGGCCCCGGCGGGCGGCGACGGTGGACCCCGACCGGCCCGAGGACATCTGGAAGGCGCTGGACCGGGGCGAGGACCCGACCGGCGCGTAGCAGGCCCGCCAACCCCTCCCGCCGCGCCCCGCGGCCCCGAGCCGGCCGCCGGCGCGGCCGGGTCGACATGCTGGGGCCACCCCCGAGCGGCGCGCCCGGGTCCGTACGGGACAATGGCGTCGAGCATCCGGCTCAGACACGTACACAGCAACGAGGAGCAAGTCATGGCGGGCAGCAGCCACGGTCACACCCCGGCCGCCTGGACCGGTGTCACCATCGCCTTCATCGGTTTCTGCGTCGCGGGTGCCTTCATGGTGATGGCCCAGCCCGCGGGCTTCTGGGCCGGCATGGCGATCGTGGTCATCGGCGGCGTGGTCGGCTGGATCATGAGCGCCATGGGCATGGGCCAGCCGAAGGACGCGCACAAGACGTTCCAGGACGAGCTGGCCAAGAGCGAGGCGGCGCACGCCAACGGCTGACCGCGTACGACGCGAGGGGCGATCCGGCACCGGACCGCCCCTCAAACGTTCTCCGGGGGGAGAATGCGCGTGTGAACACCGAGAGCCGGTCCACGCCGGCAGCGCCCGCCGCGTCCTCCACCGCGTCCGCCGCGGCGCGGCTGGCCGTCCCCGCCGGGATCCTCGCGGCCGTCGCCGGGGCCTTCGCCTACGTCGGCGCCGTCGACCCCAACCAGCCCGGCCACTACCCCGTCTGCCCCCTGTACCGCCTCACCGGCCTCTACTGCCCCGGCTGCGGCGGACTGCGCAGCGCGCACGCCTTCGTCCACGGGGACCTGCTGACCGCGCTGCGGGACAACGCGCCGGCCGTGCTGGGCTGTCTGGGCTTCGCCGTGCTGTGGACCGTATGGGTGGTCCGCGCCGCCCGCGGCCGCCGGCTGCGGATCGAGCCCGGCCCCGCGCACCTGTGGACGCTCGGCGTGTTGCTGCTGGTCTTCACCGTTGTCCGGAACCTGCCCTTCGGTGGCTGGCTGCACCCTTGATCAACAGGGGGACGTCCAGGTAGTGGGACCGGCGTCAACCGGATGCGAGGGCTTCGCCCTCCTCCGGATACCATCGCAGTGACCATCGGTTTTCCCACTCGGTCAACCACGGTCAACCGCTTGAACTGTCAACCGTCTGGAAGGGGGCCGCTCGCGTGAGTGTGCTCGACGAGATCATCGACGGAGTCCGTGCCGACCTCGCGGAGCGGCAGGCGCGCGTCAGCCTCGACGAGCTCAAGGAGCGCGCGGCGAAGGCTCCCGCGGCCAAGGACGGGCTCGCCGCCCTCAAGGGCGACGGCGTCAAGGTGATCTGCGAGGTCAAGCGCTCCAGCCCCTCCAAGGGCGCGCTGGCCGCGATCGCCGACCCGGCCGGACTCGCCGCGGACTACGAGGCGGGCGGCGCGGCCGTCATCTCCGTCCTCACCGAACAGCGGCGCTTCGGCGGCTCGCTGGCCGACCTGGAGGCGGTCCGCGCGCGCGTGGACATCCCGGTCCTGCGCAAGGACTTCATCGTCACGTCGTACCAGCTGTGGGAGGCCCGCGCGTACGGCGCCGACCTCGCGCTGCTCATCGTCGCCGCCCTGGACCAGCCCGCCCTGGAGTCCCTCATCGAGCGCGCCGTCTCCATCGGCCTGACCCCGCTCGTCGAGGTGCACGACGAGGACGAGGTCGAGCGGGCCGTGGACGCGGGCGCCAAGGTCATCGGCGTCAACGCGCGCAACCTCAAGACCCTCGAAGTCGACCGCTCCACCTTCGAGCGCGTCGCCCCCGAGATCCCCGACGGCCTCGTCAAGATCGCCGAGTCCGGCGTCCGCGGCCCCCACGACCTCATCGCCTACGCCAACGCCGGCGCCGACGCCGTCCTGGTCGGCGAGTCGCTGGTCACCGGCAAGGACCCGAAGACGGCGGTGTCGGACCTGGTGGCGGCCGGTGAGCATCCGGCTCTGCGGCACGGGCGCAGTTGATCTTTCGGTAGGCTGACCCCGATGACTCTCACTGCGACGACCCTGGACCGGTACGCCCGCCTCGCGCGCGGCTGCCGCCCCCGGGGCTGCCGTGCGCCCGCCCGCAGGGTGCACGGCCGTCGAGTGCGCTACGTCATCGGAGACGAACCCGGGCAGGTCAACGGCCGCCGATGGCACCGCGCCCTCTAGGGGCGCGGGGAACTGCGCGATCGGCCACTGACGGCCCGCAGACCACACACCACCCTTCGCCCCACGGCGCTCAGTGTCATCACCACGCACTCACCGTGAGGTATCCACATGCCCAGCGAGTTCTTCATCCCTGACCCGGAGGGTCACGTCCCCACCGCCGACGGCTACTTCGGCGACTTCGGCGGCAAGTTCATCCCGGAGGCCCTCGTCGCCGCCGTCGACGAGGTCGCCGTCGAGTACGACAAGGCCAAGCACGACCCCGAGTTCGCCCGCGAACTCGACGACCTGCTGGTCAACTACACCGGGCGCCCGTCGGCGCTGACCGAGGTGCCGAGGTTCGCCGAGCACGCCGGCGGCGCGAGGATCTTCCTGAAGCGCGAAGACCTCAACCACACCGGCTCCCACAAGATCAACAACGTCCTCGGCCAGGCCCTGCTCACCAAGCGCATGGGCAAGACCCGGGTCATCGCGGAGACCGGCGCCGGCCAGCACGGCGTCGCCACCGCCACCGCCTGCGCGCTCTTCGGCCTGGAGTGCACGATCTACATGGGCGAGATCGACACCAGGCGCCAGGCGCTCAACGTGGCCCGCATGCGCATGCTCGGCGCCGAGGTCATCGCCGTGAAGTCGGGCTCGCGCACCCTCAAGGACGCCATCAACGAGGCCTTCCGCGACTGGGTCGCCAACGTCGACCACACCCACTACCTCTTCGGTACGGTCGCCGGCCCGCACCCCTTCCCGGCCATGGTCCGCGACTTCCACCGGGTCATCGGCGTCGAGGCCCGCCGCCAGCTCCTGGAGCGCGCCGGCCGCCTCCCGGACGCGGCGATCGCCTGCGTCGGCGGCGGCTCCAACGCCATCGGCCTCTTCCACGCCTTCATCCCGGACTCCTCGGTCCGGCTCATCGGTTGCGAACCGGCCGGCCACGGCGTGGAGACCGGAGAGCACGCGGCCACCCTCACCGCCGGCGAGCCCGGCATCCTGCACGGCTCCCGGTCCTACGTCCTGCAGGACGAGGAGGGCCAGATCACCGAGCCGTACTCGATCTCGGCCGGCCTGGACTACCCCGGCATCGGCCCGGAGCACTCCTACCTCAAGGACTCCGGTCGCGGCGAGTACCGCGCGATCACCGACGACGTGGCGATGCAGGCCCTGCGCCTGCTCTCGCGCACCGAGGGCATCATCCCGGCGATCGAGAGCGCGCACGCCCTCGCGGGCGCCCTGGAGGTCGGCGGGGAGCTGGGCCCGGACGGCCTGATCGTCGTCAACCTCTCCGGCCGCGGCGACAAGGACATGGACACCGCCGCGCGCTACTTCGGCCTGTACGACACCGACGCCGAGGTCGCGGCCGACGAGGCCGACCTCGCGGAGATCGAGGGGGACGCCAAGTGAGCGGGAACATCCAGCTGCTGTCGGACACCCTCGCCGGCGCCAAGGCCGAGGGCCGCTCGGCGCTCATCGCCTACCTCCCGGCCGGGTTCCCGACCGTGGACGGCGGCATCGAGGCGGTCAAGGCCGCTCTGGAGGGCGGAGCGGACGTCATGGAGGTGGGCCTGCCGCACAGCGACCCCGTCCTCGACGGTCCCGTCATCCAGACCGCCGACGACATCGCCCTGCGCGGCGGCGTCAAGATCGCGCACGTCATGCGGACGGTCAAGGAGGCCTACGAGGCCACCGGAAAGCCGATCCTCGTCATGACGTACTGGAACCCCATCGACCGCTACGGCGTCGAGCGCTTCACCGCCGAGCTCGCGGAGGCGGGCGGCGCCGGGTGCATCCTGCCCGACCTGCCGGTGCAGGAGGCGGCGCTGTGGCGGGAGCACGCCCGGAAGCACGGGCTGGCCACGGTCTTCGTGGTCGCGCCCAGCAGCAAGGACGCGCGGCTCGCCGAGATCACCGCGGCGGGCAGCGGGTTCGTGTACGCCGCCTCGCTGATGGGCGTCACCGGCACCCGTGAGTCGGTGGGCGCGCAGGCCCAGGACCTGGTCGAGCGGACCCGGGCCACCGGCACCGACCTGCCGGTCTGCGTCGGGCTCGGGGTCTCCAACGCCGAGCAGGCCGCCGAGGTGGCCGGGTTCGCCGACGGGGTGATCGTCGGCTCGGCCTTCGTCAAGCGGATGCTGGACGCGCCGGACCACGCGGCCGGGATCGAGGCGGTGCGTGCGCTGGCCGGCGAGCTGGCGAAGGGCGTGCGCGCGAAGGGCGTGCCCGGACAGGCGTAGTCCGGCGACGTCCGGGATCGCCTTCGGACACTTCGGAACATTCGGTCACTCGAACGGGTGGACCTGGGACAGGGGAGGCGCGCTGCGTCTCCCCGGTTCGTTCTGGGGGTGTGAGCGAGAAGAACCGTGACGGAAAGCGCACCGCCCGCGAGCGGCTGGCGGTCGAGCGTGAGAAGCAGAAGGCCGCGGAGAAGCGGCGGCGGACCCTGATCGTGGGCGCGAGCGTCGTCTGCGTCTTGGGCCTCGCGGCCGTGATCGGCGTGGTCGCGGCGAACGCGGGCAAGGACGACGACCAGTCGGCGGCCGGACCGGTCGCGGCCCCCTCCGGGGCACAGGGCAAGGACAGCCTGGCGATCCCGGTCGGCACGGCGGGCGCCAAGGCCAAGCTCACCGTCTGGGAGGACTTCCGCTGCCCGGCCTGCAAGGCCTTCGAGGCGGCGTACCGGCCCACCCTCCACGAACTGACCGACGCCGGACAGCTCCAGGTCGAGTACCACCTGGTCCGGCTCATCGACGGCAACCTCGGCGGCACCGGCTCCCTCCGCGCGGGCAACGCCGCGGCGTGCGCGCAGGACGCCGGCAGGTTCCGCGACTACCACGACGTGCTCTACACGAACCAGCCCGAGGAGACCGACGACGCCTACGCGAGCAACAGCAAGCTGATCGAGCTGGCCGGCAAGGTGAAGGGTCTCGACACCCCGGCCTTCCGCACCTGCGTGAACAAGGGCACGCACGACAGCTGGATGGACAAGTCGCACGCCGCCTTCAAGTCGAGCGGCTTCACCGGCACGCCGACCGTGCTGCTCGACGGCAAGAACATCTACCAGGACCAGTCCATGACGCCCGCCAAGCTGAAGCAGCTGGTGCAGCAGGCGAACAAGGGGTGACCGGCCGGGCGGGGGTAAGGCGCGTTCACACCCGCCCGTTATGGAGCCGTAGCCGGGCCGCCCGCCGGATGCCCGGTCCGGCACGGTAGCGTCGACCCTGCCATGGAACTTGCCTACATTCCCAGCCCGTCGCGCGGGGTGCTGCACCTCGGCCCCATTCCGCTGCGCGGCTACGCGTTCTGCATCATCATCGGCGTCTTCGTCGCGGTCTGGCTCGGCAACAAGCGCTGGATCGCCCGCGGCGGACGCGCCGGCACGGTGGCCGACATCGCGGTCTGGGCCGTGCCCTTCGGCCTCGTCGGCGGCCGGCTGTACCACGTGATCACGGACTACGAGCTGTACTTCAGCGAGGGCCGTGACTGGGTGGACGCGTTCAAGGTGTGGCAGGGCGGTCTCGGCATCTGGGGCGCGATCGCGCTCGGCGCGCTGGGGGCGTGGATCGGTGCGCGGCGCCGGGGCATCCCGATGCCCGCGTACGCCGACGCCGTCGCACCCGGCATCGCCTTCGCGCAGGCGATCGGCCGCTGGGGCAACTGGTTCAACCAGGAGCTGTACGGCAAGGAGACGCACGTCCCCTGGGCGCTGCACATCACCTCGTCGACGGACGGCCGCGTGCCGGGGTACTACCACCCGACCTTCCTGTACGAGTCCCTGTGGTGCATCGGCGTCGGCCTGCTGGTCATCTGGGCCGACCGGCGCTTCCGGATGGGACACGGGCGGGCGTTCGCGCTGTACGTCGCCGCGTACTGCGTGGGGCGGGCGTGGATCGAGTACATGCGGGTCGACGACGCGCACCACATCCTGGGGCTGCGGCTGAACGACTGGACCGCGTTGGTCGTGTTCCTGCTGGCGGTGACGTACATCGTGGTGTCGGCGAGGAAGCGGCCGGGCAGGGAGGCCGTGGTCGAGCCGGGGGTGACCGACGAGGTGGCCGGTGATGCCGCCGACGCGGAGGGCGACGCCGGGGGCGATGAGGCCGAGGCCGAGGACGAGGCCCCCGCGGATGAGGTGGAGGCCGACGCCGAGGCGAAGGACGGGGCCGAGTCGGCCAAGAAGAGCTGACGGTTCGGCGCCGACAAGGTGACTGTCGGCCGGCTAACGGCGGTGGGCCAGGGTCAGGGTTCGGTGGGCCGCCGTTACTGCCGCCGCGTCGATGAAGGTGCCGTTGGACAGGGCCTGGGCGCCCTGGTTCCGGGCGGCCGCCTTGATGATCGTTTCCGCCTCCTCGATCTCCCGGGCGGTGGGGAGGTAGGCCCGTTCGATGATCGGGAGCTGCCGCGGGTGGATCGCGGCGCGGCCCAGGAAGCCCAGGGCGCGGCCGCGGGCGCAGCTGGTGGCGAGGCCCTCCAGGTCCCGGGTGTCCGGGTGGACCGACTGGGGTGGTGGGGCCAGGCCCGCCGCCCGCGCGGCCACGACGACGCGGGAGCGGGACCAGTCGAGGCCCGCGTCCTCCCGTACGCCCAGGTCGGCCCGTAGGTCCGTCTCGCCGAGGGCGATGCCGCGCAGGGTGGGGGCGGCGGAGGCGATGGCGTACGCGTGCTCGATGGCCAGGGCCGTTTCCAGGAGGGCGTAGAGGGGGGTGGGCGTGGTCTGCGCGACACGGGTGATCCGGGTGGGGGACGTCACCTTCGGCAGGCGCAGGCCGGCCAGGCCGGGAAGGGGAGGGAAGGCGGTCAGCGCGGTCAGATCCTCGGCGGCCAGCGGGGTGCCGGGGGCGTTGACGCGGACGTGGACCGGGACCGGCTGGGGGTCGGTGAGCAGGTCGGCGGTGGCCTCGCGGGCGTAGGCCTTGCGGTCCGGGGCGACCGCGTCCTCCAGGTCGACGATGACGACGTCGGCGCCCGAGCGCAGGGCCTTGGCGACGACGTGCGGGCGGTCTCCCGGGGCGTAGAGCCAGGTGAGGGGCGGGTCGGCCGTCATACCGCGCCCTCTTCCCGCAGCGCCTTCACCTCGGTGCCGCTCAGGCCCAGTTCGGTCAGGACCTGCTCCGTGTCCGCGCCGTGCGGGCGACCCGCCCAGCGGATGGCGCCAGGGGTGGCGGAGAGACGGAAGAGGACGTTCTGCATGCGCAGGGGGCCGAGGTCGGGGTCGTCGACGGTGGTGATCGTGTCCAGGGCCGCGTACTGCGGGTCGGCCAGCACGTCCCGTACGTCCTGGACGGGGGCGATCGCCGCCTCCGCCTTCTCGAAGGCAGCCAGCACCTCGGTGCGGGTGCGGGCGGCGATCCAGGTGCCGACCGCCTCGTCGAGGACGTCGGCGTGCGCGGCGCGGCCGGCGCCCGTGGCGAACCACGGCTCGTCGATCAGCTCGGGCCTGCCCACCAGGTGCATCAGCCGTTCCGCGACCGACTGGGCCGACGTCGAGACGGCGACCCACGTGCCGTCGGCCGTGCGGTAGGCGTTGCGCGGGGCGTTGTTGGCGGACCGGTTGCCGGTGCGGGGCTGGACGTAACCGAGCTGGTCGTACCAGGTGGGCTGCGGGCCGAGGACGGCGAGGATCGGTTCGATGAGGGCCATGTCCACCACCTGGCCCTCGCCGGTGCGGTCGCGGGCCGCGAGCGCCGTCATGACCGCGTACGCCGTCGCCAGGCCCGCGATCGAGTCGGCGAGGCCGAACGGCGGCAGCGTCGGGGGCGCGTCCGGTTCGCCGGTGAGCGCGGCGAAGCCGCTCATCGCCTCGGCGAGGGTGCCGAAGCCGGGGCGGTGGGCGTAGGGGCCGAACTGACCGAAGCCGGTGACCCGGGTGAGGATCAACCGGGGGTTGGCCGCGCACAGTTCGGACCAGCCGAGGTCCCACTTCTCCAGGGTGCCGGGGCGGAAGTTCTCGATCAGCACGTCCGCGGTGGCGGCCAGGCGCAGGAGGGTGGCGCGGCCACCCGGTCGGGAGAGGTCGAGGGTGATCGTGCGCTTGTTGCGGCCGAGGAGCTTCCACCACAGGCCGACGCCGTTCTTCGACGGGCCGTGGCCTCGGGAGGGGTCGGGTTTCGCGGGGTGTTCGACCTTGACGACCTCCGCGCCGAAGTCGCCCAGCATCGTGGCGGCGAGCGGGCCGGCGAAGAGGGTGGCCAGGTCGAGGACGCGCAGGCCGGTCAGCGGGGCCTCGGTCATGGGCGGGACGCCTCCTGGTGGGTGAGGTGGGCCAGGGTGTCGAAGCCGACGCCGTCGAAGGCGCCGACGGAGGTGGCGAGTCGGTTCTTGAGCGGGGTGGTCCAGTGGTCGGGGAGGGCGGCGGGGCTGCCGGCGAGCAGGGCGGCGATGCCGCCGGCCGTGGCGCCGTTGGAGTCGGTGTCCCAACCGCCGCCCACCGCACGGCTGATGGAGCCGGTGAAGTCGCCGTCGGCGTGGGTGAGGGCGGCGGCCACGAGCGCGGTGTTGGGGATGGCGTGCACCCAGTGGTGGGTGTCGCCGTAGGCGGCGTGGAGTTCGTCCACGACGGTGTCGAAGTCGGCGTGCGCGTGGGCGAGTCGAAGGGCGTGCCGGATCGCCCGGGCGAGCCGGGAGTGCGGCGGGACGACCCTCAGTCCGGTGCGCAGGCAGGCGTGGACGTCGTGGGCGGCGGTCGCCGCGGTGGCGATGACGGCCGCGGTGAACATCGCCGCGTAGACGCCGTTGGCGGTGTGGGTGAGGGTGGCGTCGGCGTGGGCCTGTTCGGCCGCGGCGGCCGGGTCGCCGGGGTTGGTCCAGCCGTGCACGTCGGCGCGGATCGACGCGCCGATCCATTCGCGGAAGGGGTTGCGGTGGCGGGCCGTGTGCGGGGGTTCGAGGCCGCCGAGGAGGTTGCGGTAGGCGATGCGCTCGGCGGTGAAGGTGCGGCCCGCCGGGAGTTCGTCCAGCCAGAGGGCGGCCACGTCGGCGGGGGTGAAGCGGCGGCCGTGGCGTTGCAGCAGGAGGAGGTTGAGGAGGGGGTAGTCGAGGTCGTCGTCCTCGGGCATCCCGTCGATGTTCTCGGCGAGGGAGGTGGCGGCGGAGCGGCGGTTCCAGGGGTGGGCGGCGAGGAGGTCCGCGGGGACGCCCGCGGCGGTGAAGTAGGTGCGGAGGGGCCAGTTGCCCGTTGACCGGGCGAGGTCGCGGATGGCGGTGAGGGGGAGCTTCTCGACCGGCTTGCCGAGGAGGCAGCCGACGGCACGGCCCAGCCAGGCCGCTTCGAAGCGTGCCCGCGTGGGGGGTGCGGTGCGGGTACGGGAGGGCCAGTCCGGGCAGGTGGCCTTGATCTCCGTGAGGCTCGTCGGCTCCGCCTCCGTGAGTGTGCTGGGCAGGTCGGCCAGTTCGTCGAGCAGGTCCTCGGCCAGTTGGCGCAGGTAACGCGAGGCGCGTCGCGGTGACGCCCCGGCCCGTGCGGGAGCGTCGGCACCACCCGCCCTCCGCCAGCGCGCGGCGATCGCCGACGGCTCGCGGCCGTCCAGTCGCGCCTGGCGCAGTTCGTGGCCGAGCAGGTCCTCCGGCTGCACCCAGGTCAGTCGGAGCATCCGGGGCCTCCGAGTTCCGCGAAGGCCGACTCGTGGGCACGGCGGCGGCGTACGTCCCGGGCGAAGACCTCGCGGGTCACCTCGGTGAGGGTGCGGGCCGGTTGCCACAGGTCCAGACGGCTCGCCTCGGCCACCGTCTTGGACCAGTCGTCCGGGACCGGGGAGCCGAGGGCGCCGGCCAGGGCGCCCGCCATCGTGGCGATGGAGTCGCAGTCACGGCCGTAGTTCACCGCGCCGAGGACCGCGTGGCGGAAGTCGCCGCCGGAGACCAGCAGCATGCCCAGGGCGACGGGGAGTTCCTCGATGGAGTGCAGGCGGGAGGGGCGGCGGGCGCCGAGGGAGGGGGCCCGGTAGTCGGGGCCCACGGTGTCGTACGGGCTGACCGCCTCGCGCAGCGGCAGCAGTGCCGACTCGAAGTCCGTGTGGCGCGACGCCACTTCGCAGACCCGCTCGATCGCCTCGCGGGTGCCGTCCCTGGCGAGGGACAAGGCGGTCGAGACGACCGAGTCCGGGGTGGCCGCGGGGGTGCAGGCCGCTGCCACCGCCGCCGCGAGGACGCCCGCCGCCTCCCTGCCGTACGACGACTGGTGGGCGCCCGCGATGTCCAGGGCCTCGGCGTAGGCGGCCGGCGGATGGGCCGCGTTGACCAGGCCGACCGGGGCCGTGTACATCGCGGCACCGCAGTTGACGATGTTGCCGACGCCGGCCTCACGGGGGTCGGCGTGGGCGTAGTGCAGGCGGGTGACCAGCCATTTCTCGGCCAGGAAGACACGGTGGAGGGGGAGGGCCTCGGATTCGAGCTCCGGAATCCAGCGGGGGGTGGTCATCAGGTCCGGGACCAGGTGGTCGGCGATGGCGTAGGCGTCCAGGTGGTCGCGGACACGGGCGTAGACCCGGATCAGGGCGTGCGTCATCAAGGTGTCGTCGGTGACGTGGCCGTCGCCCTTGTGGTACGGCGCGAGGGGGCGGGCCGTGCGCCAGGCGTCGCCGTTCCAGGGGCCGACGATGCCGTGGACGCGGCCGCCGTGGCGTTCGAGGATCTGCGCGGGGGAGTATCCCTCGACCGGGCCGCCCAGCGCGTCGCCGACCGCCGCGCCCACGAGGGCGCCGGTGATCCGGTCCTCCAGGCTGACTGCTTGTGGTTTTTGGGGTGCCATGCCCGAATCATCCTCCCGGTGGGGGTGGTTGCGTGGCTTCGAGGAGTCCGGCGAGTTCCACCAGGTCGGTGGCGGTGAGGCGGGGGAGGGCGCAGCCGGAGAGGGTGCGGCAGGCGTCCCGCCAGGTGGCGGGGATCGCCGCGCCGCCGCCGAGCGCGCCGGTGAGGGCGCCGACCAGGGCGGGGGCGGAGTCGGCGACCCGGGAGAGGCAGGCCGCCGCCGGGACCGCCTCGGCGATGCGGCCGTGGGCGGCGGTGGTCAGGGCGAGGGCGACCGGGACGGTTTCGGCGGCGGCGATGCCGTAGCTGTAGACGTGGTCGACGATCTGGTGTTCCAGGAGGGGGACGAGGGCGAAGGCGGATTCGGACTGCCGGGTCAGGTGCAGGGCGTGGCGGGCGTTGCGGCCGATCTCGGTGGACTCGGGGAGTTCGGTGAGTGCGGCGGTCACGCAGGTGTGCACGTCCGCACCGGTGAGGGCGAGGGAGACGGCCGCGGCCATGGCGCGGGCGCCCAGGACGCCGTCGCCGTCCTGGGTGTAGCGGGCGTCGAACTCGGCGAGGGCGGCGGCGAGTTCGGGGTTGCCGGGGTGGGCGAGGGCGAGGACGCAGGCGCGGATGCAGGCGGCGTCGTCGAAGTAGTGCGGGTTGTCGTGGCCGGTGGCGGGCGGGCGGAGGCCGGCGGCGAGGTTGCCGAGGCCGGCGTGGACGGAGATGCGGGCGCGGAGGGGGAGGACGGCGGATTCGATCTCCGGGGCGCGGTGGGCTGCGGCGGCGACTTCGGTGGCGAGGGCGTTCCAGGTGAGGTCGATGGCGGCGCGGGTACGGCGGTGGCGGCTGAGGTCGGCGAGGGTGGTGTCGTTGCCGGCGAGGAGGAGGGCCTCGGCGGTGAAGGCCGCCCATTCGGTGTCGTCGGAGGGGCCGAGGAGGAGGGGGTCGGGGGGTTGGTTGAGGGCGAGGGGGACGGGAAGGGTGGTGGTCGCGTTGTGTTCGGCGAAGGTGTCGAGTTCGCGGGTGAGGCGGCGGGTCCAGTCGGGCATGCGAGTGGCTCTGTGCCGGGCGGCGGGCCAGCCGGCGGCGTCGCCTGCGGCGAGGCCCAGGAGGAGACCGACGGTTCTGGACGCCTCGGGGGCCTCCTGCGGGATCTGTGGCCCGTCACCCGCCTCGGCTTCGCCTTCGGCGGGTTCGTTCCCACCCGCAGCACCCGTGTGGCTTTCGTGGTCGGGTGTGAGTGTTTTCAGCGGGCTGGACTCGTCGTCGGTGACCGTGGTTCCGGCAGTACTCGTGTGGCTTTCGTGGTCGGGTGCGAGTGGCCCCAGCGGGCCGAACTCGCCGTCGGCGACCGCAGGTTCGAGCGGCTTCACCCCAGGGGGCGCCTGGTCGAGTAGTTCTGTCGGGGTTTCGTCCCAGGGGGCCGGTGGGGTCATGTGGGTGTGCCTCTCGCGGGCTCGGTGAGGAGGTCCGCCACCTCCAGGACGTGGTGGCCCGCCATCGACGGGAGGCAGGTGCCCCGGGCCGGGGTGATGGCCGCGGCCCAGTCCGCGGGGATGCAGGAGACGCCCTGTGTCGCGCCGGCGAGCGCGCCCGCCACCGCCGCCGTCGTGTCCGCGTCGCGGCCCATGTTGACCGCCGTGAGGACCGCGTCGCGGAAGTCGCCGTCGGCTGCCGCGTAGGCGCCGAAGGCGAGGGCGACGGCTTCCGGGGCCAGGTCCGTCCAGGGGTAGCCGCCGATGACGACCGCCGAGCGGACCGCTCGTTCGCCCTGGTGGGCCACCGCGACGGCCCGGCGCAGGGAACGGGCCGTCCAGGAGTCGTCCGGGACGACCGCCAGGGCGGAGGCGATCACGGCGGCGGGGGCGGCGCCCGCCATCGCCGCCGCCGCACCCGCCGCGACCGCCTGGCCGCCGTAGATGCCCTCCCCCTCGTGACTGATGGAGCCGTCGATCGCCGCCAGCCTCGCCGCCTCGGCGGGGCGGCCCGCGGCGAAGACCCCGAAGGGTGCCGCACGCATCGCGAGTCCGTCGCTCCAGGCGTGGCGGTGCTGGGCGGAGATCGGGGCGGCGAGGCCGCGGCGCAGGTTCTCCAGCGTGCCGCGTTCGCTGAAGCCCGCGCCCCGGAAGGGGCCCTCGGCCCGGTCCGCGATCCACTCGTGCCAGGCCGCCTCGACGTGCGCCGGGGTGAGGGACGAGCCGTGGCGGGCGAGGAGCAGCCCGGAGAAGATCGCGTACTCCGTGTCGTCCGTGCCGGCGGGGTGGTCGGTGACGTAACCGGTGATACGGCCCCAGCGGGCGCGGATCTCCGAGGGCTTCATGTTCTCCGCGGGCGCTCCCAGGGCGTCGCCGACCGCCAGGCCCAGCAGTGCGCCGCGGGCCCGTTCGCGCGGCGCGGCGGCGGTGCCGGGAGACGGGACCGAGGGGATGCGGGCGGTCGATGCCATACGCGGCCTCTTCGGGACGGGGGTTCGCACAGGGCGCGGAACCTCTGCGGATGTGTCCCACCGTCGGCGGTTGACCTGAGCTTCGGGCCGCCTCCTGTCACCCGGTCGACCGGCAGAAAATCCGGGCGCCCGGCACGAAACCGCAGGTTAGCCGAGCCTTTCCTTGCTGGCGGGGCGGGAATTCCGGGCGTAGATTCGGGGTTGTCGAAGAGTAGAACTTGTCCAAAGTTAGCTTTGGCTTAGCTTCCCTGGGGGCTCCGGAATGGCGATCATCGAGACCGAGGCCGCGCTGCACGAGGCGCACCGCGACAACCACACCCACCGCGACGTCAACGGTGGATGGCTGCGGCCGGCCGTGTTCGGGGCCATGGACGGTCTCGTCTCCAACCTGGCGCTGATGACCGGTGTCGCCGGCAGCGCCGTGAGCCCGCACACCCTGGTCCTGACCGGGCTCGCCGGCCTCGCCGCCGGCGCCTTCTCCATGGCCGCCGGCGAGTACACCTCCGTCGCCTCGCAGCGCGAGCTCGTCGAGGCCGAGCTGGACGTGGAGCGCCGGGAGCTGCGCAGGCACCCGATGGACGAGGAACTGGAG
The DNA here is from genome assembly GCF_054850255.1 of Streptomyces sp. 7R007. Classification (NCBI taxonomy): domain Bacteria; kingdom Bacillati; phylum Actinomycetota; class Actinomycetes; order Kitasatosporales; family Streptomycetaceae; genus Streptomyces; species Streptomyces sp. 7R007. The sequence goes on from NZ_JBTWMV010000043.1 coordinate 43,303, forward strand.
CTCGCCGCGCTGTACGAGTCGCGGGGCGTCGAGCCTGGGCTGGCCCGCGAGGTCGCCCGGCAGCTGTCGAAGGACCCCGAGCAGGCGCTGGAGATCCACGCCCGGGAGGAGCTCGGCATCGACCCCGGGGACCTGCCCTCGCCGCTCGTCGCCGCCGTGTCCAGCTTCGGCTCCTTCGCGCTGGGCGCGCTGCTGCCCGTACTGCCGTATCTGCTCGGTGCGACCGCGCTGTGGCCGGCGCTGCTGCTCGCGCTGTTCGGGCTCTTCGCCTGCGGGGCGGTCGTGGCGCGGGTGACGGCGCGCAGCTGGTGGTTCAGCGGGCTGCGGCAGCTCGCCCTGGGTGGCGCGGCGGCCGGTGTGACGTACGCCCTGGGCAGCTTGTTCGGAACGGCCGTAGGATAGGTCGGCTGGTACTTATGCGTTGGGCCGCATAAGTAGCCGTTACCCGCTGGTTTCGGATGCTTAACCACCGGGCATGAGCCGTAAGCGCTGTGGGCAATGAGGCCTGCCGTGCACCCCCGGGAAGGGCGACGCGGCCCCTCCCGTTCTCGGGTCGACGGACACCGATCTGTCCCGCTCGGCCCCCATAGCTTCCATCGCAGGGCGCGGTACCCGCACCGCAGCCGCGCGATGTCCGCATGTTGGAACGGATTATCCCGGTTCCCGAGAACCGCTCCATCATGTAACCTGCACGAAATTTTGCACTCAGCAGAGGGCCAACGTCGTCCCTCGGCAATATGCATGCCACTTGAGACGACGACGGGAGAGCCGATGCGTACGCCGCGCCAGCCGTCCCAGCATTCCGCGAATGGCCAGAACTGGTCCTTCATGGATGCTCGCCCTGCTGCGCAGGGTATGTACGACCCCCGCTTCGAGCGCGACGCGTGCGGCGTCGGCTTTGTGGCCACCCTCACCGGCGAGGCGTCCCACACCCTGGTCGAACAGGCCCTCACGGTCCTGCGCAACCTCGAACACCGCGGCGCCACCGGCTCCGAGCCCGACTCCGGCGACGGCGCCGGAATCCTCTCCCAGGTGCCGGACGCCTTCTTCCGCGACGTGGCCGGATTCGAGCTGCCCGAGGCGGGCTCCTACGCCGTCGGCATCGCCTTCCTGCCCGAGGACGGCACCGAGACCGCCGTCTCACAGATCGAGACGATCGCCGCGGACGAGGGCCTCACGGTGCTCGGCTGGCGCGAGGTTCCCGTCGCCCCCGAACTGCTGGGCGCCACGGCCCGCTCGACCATGCCCGCCTTCCGGCAGCTCTTCGTCGCGGACGGCGCCTCGCGGGGCATCGACCTCGACCGCAAGGCCTTCGCGCTGCGCAAGCGCGCCGAGCGCGAGGCCGGTGTCTACTTCCCGTCGCTCTCCGCGCGCACCATCGTCTACAAGGGCATGCTGACCACCGGCCAGCTGGAGCCCTTCTTCCCGGACCTGTCCGACCGCCGGTTCGCGTCGGCCATCGCGCTGGTCCACTCGCGCTTCTCCACGAACACCTTCCCGTCGTGGCCGCTCGCCCACCCCTACCGCTTCGTCGCGCACAACGGTGAGATCAACACCGTCATGGGCAACCGCAACTGGATGCGGGCGCGCGAGTCGCAGCTGGTCTCCGACCTGTTCGGCGACAAGGGCCTGGAGCGGATCTTCCCGGTCTGCACGCCGGACGCCTCCGACTCCGCCTCCTTCGACGAGGTGCTCGAACTCCTGCACCTGGGCGGCCGTTCGCTGCCGCACTCCGTGCTGATGATGATCCCGGAGGCCTGGGAGAACCACGACTCCATGGACCCGGCCCGGCGCGCCTTCTACCAGTTCCACTCCACGCTGATGGAGCCCTGGGACGGCCCGGCCTGTGTCACCTTCACCGACGGCACCCAGGTCGGCGCGGTCCTCGACCGCAACGGCCTGCGCCCCGGCCGCTACTGGGTCACCGACGACGGCCTCGTCGTCCTCGGCTCCGAGGTCGGCGTCCTCGACATCGACCCGGCCAAGGTCGTCCGCAAGGGCCGCCTCCAGCCCGGCCGCATGTTCCTCGTCGACACCGCCGAGCACCGCATCATCGAGGACGACGAGATCAAGGCGACTCTCGCCGCCGAGCAGCCCTACGCCGAGTGGCTGGAGGCCGGCGAGATCGAGCTGGGCGACCTGCCCGAGCGCGAGCACATCGTCCACACCCACGCCTCGGTCACCCGCCGCCAGCAGACCTTCGGCTACACCGAGGAAGAGCTGCGCGTCATCCTCGCGCCGATGGCCAAGACCGGCGCCGAGCCGATCGGCTCGATGGGCACGGACTCCCCGATCGCCGCGCTCTCCGAGCGCCCGCGGCTGCTGTTCGACTACTTCACCCAGCTGTTCGCGCAGGTCACCAACCCGCCGCTGGACGCCATCCGCGAGGAGCTCGTCACCTCGCTGCGCAGCTCGCTGGGCCCGCAGGGCAACCTGCTGGAGCCGACCGCCGCCTCCTGCCGGTCCGTCGTGCTGCCCTTCCCGGTCATCGACAACGACGAGCTGGCCAAGCTCATCCACATCAACGCCGACGGCGACATGCCCGGCTTCAAGGCCGCGACCCTCTCCGGTCTGTTCCGGGTCTCCGGCGGCGGCGAGGCCCTCGCCGCCCGCATCGACGAGATCTGCGCCGAGGCCGACGCCGCCATCGACAACGGCGCCCGGCTGATCGTCCTGTCGGACCGCCACTCCGACGCCGAGCACGCGCCGATCCCCTCGCTGCTGCTGACCGCGGCCGTCCACCACCACCTCATCCGCACCAAGCAGCGCACCCAGGTGGGCCTGCTGGTCGAGGCCGGCGACGTCCGCGAGGTCCACCACGTCGCCCTGCTCATCGGCTACGGCGCCGCCGCCGTCAACCCGTACCTGGCGATGGAGTCGGTCGAGGACCTGCTGCGCGCCGGCACCTTCATCAACGGCATCGACCCCGAGAAGGCCATCAAGAACCTGATCTACGCCCTCGGCAAGGGCGTGCTGAAGGTCATGTCCAAGATGGGCATCTCGACCGTCGCCTCCTACCGCGGCGCCCAGGTCTTCGAGGCCGTCGGCCTCGACGAGTCCTTCGTCGCGAAGTACTTCAGCGGTACGACCACCAAGATCGGCGGCGTCGGCATCGACGTCATCGCCAAGGAGGTCGCCGCCCGCCACGCCAAGGCGTACCCGGCGAGCGGCATCGCGCCCGCGCACCGGGCCCTGGAGATAGGCGGCGAGTACCAGTGGCGCCGCGAGGGCGAGCCGCACCTGTTCGACCCGGAGACGGTCTTCCGCCTCCAGCACTCCACGCGCACCGGCCGCTACGACATCTTCAAGAAGTACACCGAGCGCGTGAACGAGCAGTCCGAGCGCCTGATGACGCTGCGCGGCCTGTTCGGCTTCAAGTCCGACCGCCCCTCGATCCCGATCGAGGAGGTCGAGCCGGCCAGCGAGATCGTCAAGCGCTTCTCCACCGGCGCCATGTCGTACGGCTCCATCTCCAAGGAGGCGCACGAGACCCTCGCCATCGCCATGAACCAACTGGGCGGCAAGTCCAACACCGGTGAGGGCGGCGAGGACCCGGAGCGCCTGTACGACCCGGCCCGCCGGTCCGCCATCAAGCAGGTCGCCTCCGGCCGCTTCGGCGTGACCTCGGAGTACCTGGTCAACGCGGACGACATCCAGATCAAGATGGCCCAGGGCGCCAAGCCCGGCGAGGGCGGCCAGCTGCCCGGCCACAAGGTCTACCCGTGGGTGGCGAAGACCCGGCACTCGACCCCGGGCGTCGGCCTGATCTCCCCGCCGCCGCACCACGACATCTACTCCATCGAGGACCTGGCCCAGCTGATCCACGACCTGAAGAACGCGAACCCGCAGGCGCGGATTCACGTCAAGCTGGTCTCCGAGGTCGGCGTCGGCACGGTCGCGGCGGGTGTGTCCAAGGCGCACGCGGACGTCGTGCTGATCTCCGGCCACGACGGCGGCACCGGTGCCTCCCCGCTCACCTCGCTCAAGCACGCGGGCGGCCCCTGGGAGCTCGGCCTCGCCGAGACCCAGCAGACGCTGCTGCTCAACGGCCTGCGCGACCGCATCGTCGTGCAGACCGACGGCCAGCTCAAGACCGGCCGCGACGTCGTCATCGCCGCGCTGCTGGGCGCCGAGGAGTTCGGTTTCGCGACCGCGCCGCTCGTCGTCTCCGGCTGCGTCATGATGCGCGTCTGCCACCTGGACACCTGTCCGGTCGGCATCGCCACCCAGAACCCGGTGCTGCGCGACCGGTTCTCCGGCAAGGCCGAGTACGTGGTCAACTTCTTCCAGTTCATCGCCGAAGAGGTCCGCGAGCTCCTGGCCGAGCTGGGCTTCCGCTCCATCGAGGAGGCCGTCGGTCACGCCGAGGCGCTCGACGTGACCCGCGCGGTCGACCACTGGAAGGCGCAGGGCCTGAACCTGGAGCCGCTGTTCCACGTGCCGTCGCTGCCCGAGGGGGCGGTGCGCCACCAGGTCATCGCCCAGGACCACGGCCTGGAGAAGGCGCTCGACAACGAGCTGATCAAGCTCGCCGCCGACGCCCTGGCCGCCGACTCGGCGACCGAGGCCCAGCCGGTGCGCGCCCAGGTCTCCATCCGCAACATCAACCGCACGGTCGGCACCATGCTCGGCCACGAGGTGACGAAGAAGTTCGGTGGCGCGGGCCTGCCCGACGACACCATCGACATCACCTTCACCGGCTCCGCCGGCCAGTCCTTCGGCGCCTTCCTGCCGCGCGGTGTCACGCTGCGCCTGGAGGGCGACGCCAACGACTACGTCGGCAAGGGCCTCTCCGGCGGCCGCGTGATCGTCCGTCCCGACCGGGGCGCCGACCACCTCGCCGAGTACTCGACGATCGCGGGCAACACCATCGCCTACGGCGCCACCGGCGGCGAGCTGTTCCTGCGCGGCCGTACGGGCGAGCGGTTCTGTGTCCGCAACTCCGGTGCCACGGTCGTCTCCGAGGGCGTGGGCGACCACGGCTGCGAGTACATGACCGGCGGTCGCGCGGTGGTGCTCGGCCCGACCGGCCGCAACTTCGCGGCCGGCATGTCCGGCGGCATCGCCTACGTGATCGACCTCGACCGCGACAACGTCAACGTCGGCAACCTCGGCTCCGTCGAGGCGCTCGACGACACCGACAAGCAGTGGCTGCACGACGTGGTGCGCCGGCACCAGGAGGAGACCGGCTCCACGGTCGCCGAGAAGCTGCTGGCCGAGTGGGACACCGCCGTGGACCGCTTCAGCAAGATCATCCCCAGCACGTACAAGGCAGTGCTCGCCGCCAAGGACGCCGCCGAGCGAGCCGGTCTGTCCGAGACCGAGATCACCGAGAAGATGATGGAGGCGGCGATCAATGGCTGACCCGAAGGGCTTCCTGAACCACGGCCGTGAGGTCGCCAAGTCCCGTCCCGTCGAGGAGCGCGTCAAGGACTGGAACGAGGTCTACGTCCCCGGCTCCCTGCTGCCGATCATCAGCAAGCAGGCCGGCCGGTGCATGGACTGCGGCATCCCGTTCTGCCACAACGGCTGTCCGCTGGGGAACCTGATCCCCGAGTGGAACGACTACGCCTACCGCGAGGACTGGACCGCCGCCTCCGAGCGCCTGCACGCGACCAACAACTTCCCGGAGTTCACCGGTCGCCTCTGCCCCGCTCCCTGCGAGTCGGCGTGCGTGCTCGGCATCAACCAGCCGCCGGTCACCATCAAGAACGTCGAGGTCTCGATCATCGACAAGGCGTGGGACGCCGGCACCGTCGCCCCGCAGATCCCCGAGCGCCTGTCGGGCAAGACGGTCGCCGTCATCGGCTCGGGCCCGGCCGGTCTGGCCGCCGCCCAGCAGCTGACCCGGGCCGGCCACACCGTCGCCGTCTACGAGCGCGCCGACCGCATCGGCGGCCTGCTGCGGTACGGCATCCCCGAGTTCAAGATGGAGAAGCGGCACATCAACCGCCGTATCGAGCAGATGCGCGCGGAGGGCACCCGCTTCCGCACCGGCATCGAGATCGGCCGTGACCTCAAGGCGACCGACCTGAAGAAGCGGTACGACGCGATCGTCATCGCCGCCGGTGCCACGACCGCCCGTGACCTCCCCGTCCCCGGGCGGGAGCTGAAGGGCATCCACCAGGCGATGGAGTACCTGCCGCTGTCCAACAAGGTCCAGGAGGGCGACTACGTCGTGTCGCCCATCTCGGCCGAGGGCAAGCACGTCGTGGTCATCGGCGGCGGCGACACCGGCGCCGACTGCGTGGGCACCGCCCACCGCCAGGGCGCGGCCTCCGTCACGCAGCTGGAGATCATGCCCCGCCCGAACGACGAGCGGAACCCGGTCAGCCAGCCCTGGCCGACCTTCCCGATGCTGTACAAGGTCACCTCCGCGCACGAGGAGGGCGGCGAGCGGGTCTACTCCGTCTCCACCACCCACTTCGAGGGCGACGAGGACGGCAACGTCCAGTGGCTGCACCTGACCGAGGTGGAGTTCGTCGACGGCAAGCTGACCCCGAAGCCGGGCACGGAGCGCAAGATCCCCGCCCAGCTGGTCACCCTCGCCATGGGCTTCACCGGCACCGACCAGGAGAACGGTCTGGTCGAGCAGTTCGGCCTGGAGCTCGACGCGCGCGGCAACATCGCCCGCGACGCCGACTTCCAGACCAACGTCCCCGGTGTCTTCGTCGCCGGTGACGCGGGCCGCGGCCAGTCGCTCATCGTGTGGGCGATCGCCGAGGGCCGCTCGGCCGCGCGGGGCGTGGACCGGTTCCTGACCGGCGCCAGCGACCTGCCGGCGCCGATCCGCCCGACGGACCGCGCGCTGACGGTCTGACGGTGCCCCCGAGGGCCTGACGGTCCGTCAACAGACGTCCCGTACAAAGGCGTACGGAACACCAGGCGGCGCCTGCCCCAGTCCCCGACCGGACGATGGGCAGGCGCCGTCGCCTGTGTCTACAGCGGCGCCGGGGAGGACGCGCCCGCGATCAGCAGACGCGGCTTGCCGGTGCCGTCGGCGGGGACGCTCCACAGGTCGCTGCTGCCGACCCGGCCGTTCGCGGGCAGGGCGTAGGCGACGGTGTGGTCGTCGAGCCAGGTGGCCTGGTCGTCGACGCTGTGCCGCTCGGCGAGCGGTGTCTCGCGCAGGGTGCGCAGGTCGAGGACGTACTCGTGCCACAGGTCGGTGCGGGAGAGCACCCGCTTCTTGAAGGCGACGCGGGTCCCGTCGGGGGAGAGCGAGGGGCACTCCACGTTCTCGACGAGGGTGGTCACCGTGCGCCGGGAGAGCGAACCGCGCACCAGGTAGGTCTTGTTGGCGGTGTTGAGGGTGGCGTAGAAGGTGTCGTCGTCGGCGGAGAAGGTGACGCCCCAGAAGTTGACGTCGGCGGCCTTGTAGGGCTTGCCGTCCTTGACGATGGAGAACGTCTCCAGGCTGGGCGTCAGCTTCATGGTGCGGGTGTCCAGGACCGAGGTGCGGGTGGAGAAGAACGCGGAGGCGTAGGACTCGCCGGAGACGAAGACGGTCCAGGCGACGAAGCGGCCGCTGGGCGAGACCCGGGCCCGGCTGGGGGTGCCCGCGAGCGGGTACGTGCGCCTGGTGCGCAGGCCGGCGTCGAGGAGCAGGGCGCGGTTGCTCTGCTTGAGGACGCCGGGGTTGGACTGCAGGCAGACGCCGGTGCCGGCCGCCGCGTAGAAGCGCGCGCACTTCAGGCCGGAGGCGGTGCGTCCGCCGCCGGGGTCGGCGGAGGGGACCGAGGCGACCGCGGTGCGGTGCGGGCCGGCCGCGCCGTTGAGGAACAGCAGGCGGTCCTTCTGGCCGAGTGTCAGCTTGCCGGCGCTGACCGTGGGGTCGCCCGACTGCGGCCGGTTCGCCCGGTCCGCGCGGGCGGCGGCGTGCAGGACCACGCCGGTGCCGACGCCGGCGAGGACCAGGACCGCCGCTATGAGTATGAGCAGGCGGCGGCGCATCGATGTCATGTCGTTCCCTGTGGTTCGTGTCGCCTGGGTGGTCTACGGGTCATCGGGTCGTGTCGGCCGGTCGCAGCACCATGCCCGCGACGGCGGCGCAGCACAGCAGGCCGACCGCCGAACCGGCCAGCGCCGGGCCGTCTCCCCACAGGGTCCAGGCGGCGCCGAAGGCCAGTGAGCAGCAGAACCGGGCCAGTGCCTGGCTGGTGCCGACGATGGCCAGCCCGCTGGCGCGCAGGTGCTCGGGCACGAGGGCGGCGAGCGCGGCGGGGAGCACCCCGTCGGTGGCCGCGTAGAACGTGCCGTGCAGGGCGAGGACGAGGGGGGCCAGCAGCAAGGTGTCCGGGGCCCACAGCAGCAGGGCGTAGGCGGTGAGCAGGACGGCGTGGCCGGCGAGGAAGACGGTGCGCCGGCCGATCCGGTCGGCCAGCGCGCCCAGGGGCACGGCCAGCAGCAGGAACACGACGGCGGTGCCCAGCGGCAGCAGCGTGAACCACTCCTCGCCGACGCCCGCCCGCCGCTGCAGCAGCAGATACACGAAGGCGTCGCTGACGGTGGTCAGCCCGAGCAACGCGGCACACCCGGCCAGCGCCCGCAGCCGCGCCACCCGCAGCAGACCCACCGCTTCGCGGATGCGTACGGGCGGTTTGCGGTCGGGTGCCTCGCCCTCGGCGGTCTTCGGCCCGGACTGCGGGGCGCGCCGCCTGCCCGGCACGAACAGCACCAGGACCAGCACCCCGAGGGCCGCGACGCAGGCGCTCACGCCGAACACCGCGTCGTAGCCGTCGGCTGCCGCACGCAGGATGAGGAAGGCGGCCAGGGGGCCGAGCATCGCGCCGGTGGTGTCCATCGCGCGGTGTACGCCGAAGGCGCGGCCCTGGCGGTCGGCCGGCGTGGACAGGGAGATCATCGCGTCGCGCGGAGCGGTGCGCAGCCCCTTGCCGGTCCGCTCCAGGGCGAGCACCGTGCCGAGCGTGCCGATGGTGCCGGCGAGCAGCAGCAGCGGCTTGCACAGCGCCGACAGCCCGTAGCCGAGGCCGGCCAGGAGTTTGTGGTTGCGAACGCGGTCGGCGAGGTGGCCGCCGGTGAGCTGGACCAGCGCGCTGACGCCGTTGTAGACGCCGTCGAGGGTGCCGAAGCCCAGCGGGCTGAAGCCGAGGGTGCTGACGAGGTACAGCGGCAGGACCGCGGTGACCATCTCCGAGGAGATGTCGGTGATCAGGCTGACCGTGCCCAGGACGAACACGACGGGCGCGATGCGGGGCCCCGGTCCGCGTCTTCGGCCGCTTCGGCCCTGGTCGGTGCCCGCCCTGACGGGCGCGGAACGGTCGGTGAGGTACAAGGCAAGCCCCCCGTGCGCTGCGATCAGTTCTGCCGGCTGCTCTCGTCGCGTAGCCAGGTGCCGAAGTCCTGTGCCCGGATGGCCTTCCCGGCCCCCCGCCGGGCGGCGAGCGCCGCCGCGACGAAGACTACGACACCCGCGAGAAGCCGCGGCTCCGCGCGCAGCAGGGCTTTCAGGTCCGCCGTGCTGGTGCGCGCCGAGGCCCCTTCCGGCCCCTGCCGCTGTTCGACCTGGGCGGTGGAGACCGCCGCCCGGATCCGCCGCTTGATCAAGTCCCGCCAGGTGCGCGGCGGCTGGATCACGACCCGGGCCGCCTCGACCACCCGCCGCTCCCCGGGCGCGAAGGCCAGCGACGCGGCCAGGTCGTCGGCCATCAGCGGGGGCAGCGCGGCGATCCGGGCGTGCCCGGCCTTGGAGACCGCGATGACGCCCCGGCCGAACAGCCCCTCGCGCACGGCGGGCAGCCGCTGCCAGACACGGTAGTAGGCCCGCACCCGCCAGGCGCAGGCGGCGAGCGGAATGCGCCGTTCTGGCGCGGTGGCCAGAACGCCCGAGGACTCGTCGGCCAACGGCTCGGTCAGCGCCCGCACATCGGCGCCGGAGAGCACGACGTCGGCGTCCACGTACAGCCGCGGGAAGCTCCGCGCGTGGTCGTCGCCGGCCCGCAGCGCGGCATGCTTGGAGGGCACGGGGATCTCCACCACCCGTACCGGCGGACCGTAAGCGGTCGCGATCCGGGCGGTGTCGTCCGTGCAACCGTTGCACACGACGACGATGTCGGTCTCGTCCTGACCGGAATCGGCCAAAAGCGAGTCCAGGAGCCGGCCGATGACTTGCGCCTCGTTGTGGGCCGGGATCACGATGCTGGTCACGTGGGCAGTATGCAGTCGATGTCGCTATTGCGACATGTGTTTCGTCCAACTGTTCCCGAGACTGCGCCCCGTGGTCTAGATTGATGAGCGCCGGACCGGTTTGGGTGGGGAACTTGTTCTTGACTGCAGTTCGCGGCCCGGTTGTTGAACGCTTCTGAACAGTCACTACGTACCAACATGCTGAGGGCATGAGGCGGTTGGGGAACCGCCGAAGCCTTCTCGCTTTCCGGTGCCGCTGTGTGGAGGGCACGTCGGTCAGGGGTAGCCGCGCATGTGGGGGGGGCATGACCATTGAGGTCACGCATGACCAACGGGTTGTGGAACGCAGGAGTCCGCAACAACGCCGAAGACGTTGGGAACAGAGGTACCGGATCGTTCTGCTGGTCGCGGACGGCTGCGCAGCCGCTGCCGCGGCCTTCCTGATCCATGCGGCCTACGGCCGCTGGGCGGTGGCCCTGGTGCTGCCCCCCACGTGGATCGTGGCCATGTTCGCGCACCGCACCTACGACCGCAGCGCGCTGGGTCTGGGCACCGAGGAGTACCGACGGGTACTGCGCGGCGCCGTCGCCCTGCCGGCGCTGGCACTGCTCGCGTACTGGTTGTTCACCCGCGATTCCGGGCTCCTTCATGACATGGCCATGGCCGCGGTGCCGGCCGCCGCGATCGCCGTGCCGGTCCGCTACGTGCTGCGCCGCCGGCTGCACCGGCGCTGGGCGCGGGACCGGGACCGCAGCGCCACGCTGCTGGTCGGGCCCTCGCGCGGCATCGTGGAGCTGGTCGCGGTGCTGCGCCGCGGCGGCGCCCAGGAGCTCCAGGTCGCCGGCGTCTGTCTGAGCGACCCCGAACACGCCGCGCAGGTCCGCAAGTTGGGCCTCCCCGTGCTCGGCGGCATGGGCGACATGAACGACGTCGTACGGGCGCTCGGCATCACCACCGTGGTGGCGCTGCCGGTCCCGGGGGCCGACTCCTCCGTGCTGCGCCGGCTGTCGTGGACGGCGGCCGCGCAGGGCGTCGACTTCCTGCTGGCCCCCGTGCTGGCCGACGTCTCCGCCGCCCGGCTCGCGGTACGGCCCACCAACGGGGTGCCGCTGCTGCGCATCCAGGCGCCGAACCTCTCCCGGGCCTCCCGGCTGCCGAAGGAACTGCTGGATCGTTCCCTCGCGGCTGCGCTGCTGCTCCTCCTGGCGCTGCCCATGCTGCTGATCGCCCTGATCGTCCGGCTGGACAGCTCCGGCCCGGCCTTCTTCCGGCAGCAGCGGGTCGGCCGCTACGGCGACCACTTCACCATGCTGAAGTTCCGCACCATGCGGCAGGACTCCGAGTCCCTCCGGGCGGAACTCGCGCACCTCAACCAGAACAGCGACGGCCTGCTGTTCAAGGTGAAGGAGGACCCGCGCATCACCCGCGTCGGCTCCTTCCTGCGCCGCAGCTCGCTCGACGAACTGCCGCAGCTGATCAACGTCGTACGGGGCCAGATGTCGCTCGTCGGACCCCGGCCGCCGCTGCCCGAGGAGGTCGAGGAGTACACGGCGGACATCAAGCGCCGCCTGCTCGTCAAACCCGGGCTCACCGGACTGTGGCAGGTCAGCGGCCGCTCCGACCTGCCCTGGGACGAGGCGGTCCGGCTCGATCTCGGATACGTGGACAACTGGTCGATGGGCCTCGACCTGTCGATCCTGGTGCGCACCGGGTCCGCGGTGGTGCGCGGAACGGGGGCTTACTGATGGAGCAGAGCAAGAACGGGACGGCGCAGCCGCTCGGGGTCGCGGTCGTCGGGGCCGGCTACTGGGGCCCCAACCTGGTCCGCAACTTCCAGGCCAGCGACCGCTTCCGGCTGCGCTGGCTGTGCGACCTCGACGTGGACCGGGCCCAGCGGGTGCTCGGCGGCTACTCCACGGTGCAGGCCACCGCGGACTACGCGGCCGTCCTCGCCGACCCGACGGTGGACGCGGTCGCCGTGGCCACGCCCGCCGGCACCCATCTCGACATCGCCCTCGCCGCGCTGCGCGCCGGCAAGCACGTCCTCGTCGAGAAGCCGCTCGCGGCGACCTACGCCGACGGGATGCGCCTGGTCACCGAGGCCGAGGAGCGCGGCCTGACCCTGATGTGCGACCACACCTACTGCTACACGCCCGCCGTGGGCCGCATCCGCGAGATGGTCCGCTCCGGCGAGCTCGGCGAGATCCACTTCGTCGACTCCGTCCGCATCAACCTCGGGCTCGTCCAGAAGGACATCGACGTGCTGTGGGACCTCGCCCCGCACGACCTGTCCATCCTGGACTTCATCCTCCCCGAGAACGTCGAGCCGGTCGCCGTCGCCGCCCACGGCGCCGACCCGATCGGCGCCGGACAGGCCTGCGTGGCCTATCTGACGCTCCAGCTCAACACCGGCGCCATCGCCCACGTACACGTCAACTGGCTGTCGCCGACCAAGGTGCGCACCACCATGGTGGGCGGCTCCAAGCGCACCCTGCTCTGGGACGACCTCAACCCGCTGCAACGGGTGTCCGTCTACGACCGGGGCGTGGACATGGCCGCACCGCAGGAGATCGGCGCCGACGAGCGCCGGGAGATGCTCATCTCGTACCGCTCCGGGGACATGGTCGCGCCCGCCATCGGCGAGAAGGAGGCGCTGCGCGGCATGGTCGACGAGTTCGCCGAGGCGATCCGGGGGCGCCGGGCGCCGCTGACCGACGGCCGGGCGGGCCTCAGGGTGCTGGACATCCTGGAGGCGGCCTCCCGCAGCCTGGCGTTCAAGGGCGCGGTCGTCGGCCTGCGCGCCGGGCGTTGACAGATCCAATTCGCTGAAGGGTAAGTGCAGTTGAGCAGCGTACGCGGCAAGAAGATCCTGGTCACCGGGGGCGCGGGCACCATCGGCTCCAACCTCGTCGACCTGCTGGCCGAGGGGGGCGCCCGCGAGATCGTCGTCCTCGACAACTTCGTGCGCGGGCGGCGGGCCAACCTCGCCCGCGCCCTGCCGAGCGGAGTGGTGGAGGTCGTCGAGGGCGACGTCCGGGATGCGGAGACGGTGCGGAAGGTCACCGAGGGCGCCGACCTGGTGTTCCACCTGGCCGCGATCCGCATCACGCAGTGCGCGGAGGAGCCCCGGCTCGCCAACGAGGTCCTGGTCGACGGCACCTTCAACGTGCTGGAGGCGGCCGCCGAGGCCGGCGTCGCCAAGGTGATCGCCTCCTCCTCGGCCTCCGTCTACGGCATGGCCGAGGAGTTCCCGACCACCGAACGCCACCACCCGTACAACAACGACACCTTCTACGGCGCCGCCAAGGCCTTCAACGAGGGCATGCTGCGCAGCTTCCACGCCATGTACGGCCTGGACTACGTGGCCCTGCGCTACTTCAACGTCTACGGCCCCCGCATGGACATCCACGGCCTGTACACCGAGGTGCTCATCCGCTGGATGGAGCGCATCGAGGCGGGCGAGCCGCCGCTGATCCTCGGCGACGGCACGCAGACCATGGACTTCGTCGACGTCCGCGACATCGCCCGCGCCAACGTCCTGGCCGCCGAGTCGGACCTGACCGACGAGGTCTTCAACATCGCCAGCGGCACCGAGACCTCGCTGCGCGAACTCGCCGACGGCCTGCTGGAGGCGATGGGCGCCACCGGCCTGGAGCCGGTGCACGGACCCGCCCGCGCGGTCAACGGTGTCACCCGGCGTCTCGCCGACACCTCACGCGCCGCCGAACGGCTCGGCTTCACCGCCGAGATCGACCTGCGCACCGGCCTGCGCGACCTGGTCGACTGGTGGCGCGCGGAGCGGGAGGCGGCCAAGTGAGCACCGACCGCATCCCGGTGATGATCCCCTGGCTCGGCGAGGAGGAGGCCAAGGCCGCCTCCGACGCCGTCCTGTCCGGGTGGGTCGCCCAGGGCCCGCGCGTCGCCGCGTTCGAGCGGGCCTTCGCCGAGCGGGTGGGCGCCGAGCACGGCATCGCCGTCAGTTCCTGCACGACCGCGCTGCACCTGTCCCTCGTCGCGCTCGGCCTCGGCCCCGGCGACGAGGTCGTGGTGCCCTCGCTGTCGTTCATCGCCACCGCCAACGCCGTACGGTACGTCGGCGCCGAGCCGGTCTTCGCCGACGTCGACCTCGCCACCGGCAACCTCACCCCGGCCACCGTGGACGCCGTGCGCACCCCGCGCACCAAAGCCGTCCTCGCCGTCCACCAGGGCGGCGTCCCGGCCGACGTGCACGCCCTGCGCGCCGCCTGCGCCGACTGGGACCTGCCCCTGGTGGAGGACGCGGCCTGCGCCATCGGCTCCACCGCCGGCGGCAAGCCCGTCGGGCACGGCGCGCTGCTGGCCGCCTGGTCCTTCCACCCGCGCAAGCTGGTCACCACCGGCGAGGGCGGCATGCTCACCACCGACGACGCCGAGTGGGCGGCCCGGCTGCGCCGGCTGCGCGAGCACGGCATGAACGCCTCGGCCGCCCAGCGGCACGCGAGCGACAAGCCGGTCCTGGAGAGCTACCTGGAGGTCGGCTTCAACTACCGGATGACCGACATCCAGGCCGCCGTCGGCCTGGTCCAGCTCGGCAAGCTCGACGCGATGATCGCCCGCCGCCGCGAACTGGCCGCCCGCTACCAGGCGTTGCTGCACGACGTCCCCGGCCTGACGCCCGTGCGCGACCCGGCGCACGGGCAGAGCAACTTCCAGTCCTACTGGGTGCTGCTGGAAGAGGACTTCCCCGTCGACCGGGACGGCCTGCTCGCCGCGCTCGCCGCGGCCGGCGTCTCCGCCCGGCGCGGGATCATGGCCGCGCACCTCGAACCCGCCTACGCGGACCACCCGTCCGCGCCGCTGCCGGTCACCGAGCGCCTCACCCGCGACTCGCTGATCCTGCCGCTGTTCCACACCATGACCGAGGCCCAGCAGGACCGCGTCGTGGCCGTACTGCGCGAACAGGCCCGGAGATGACCGCACTCGTCCTCATCGGCGCGGGCGGCTTCGCCCGGGAGACCGCCCAGGCCGTCCGGGCCGCGGGCGGGTTCGAGCTGCTCGGCCACCTGGACGACAACCCCGCCCTGCACGGCACCGAGGTGGACGGCGTGCCGGTCCTCGGCGGCTGCGACCTGATCCGCGACCTGCCCCACGCGCAGGCCGTGATCTGCGTGGGCAGCCCCCGGGACTACGCGGCCCGCGCCCGCCTGGCCCGCCGGCTCGCCCTGCCGGCGCACCGCTACGCCACCGTGCTCCACCCGACCGCCTCGGTGGCCTCCACCTGCGAGGTCGGCCCCGGCTCGGTGCTGCTCGCGCACTGCGTGCTGACCGCCGCCGTGCGGGTGGGCGCGCATGTCGCCGTGATGCCGCACGTCGTCCTGACCCATGACGACGTGGTCGAGGACCACGCCACGCTCGCCTCCGGCGTCCGCCTGGGCGGGGGAGCGCGGCTCGAACGGGGCGCCTACATAGGCTCCGGCGCCCTGGTCAGAGAAGGTACGACGGTCGGCGCCTGGTCGCTGATCGGGATGGGCAGCGCCGTGCTCGGTGACGTACCGCCGGGCGAGGTCTGGGTGGGGAGCCCGGCCCGGCGGCTGCGCGAGGCGGGCGCACCCGCGCTCGACGAACTCGCACGATCGACAGTGGGGGGACCGCTGACATGAATCAGATTCCGCTGGTGGACCTCAAGGCGGCACATCAGGAGGTCGCCGACGAGGTACGGGCCGGATTCGACCGCGTCCTGGCCGACACCGCCTTCGTCGGCGGCGACGAGGTGCGTCAATTCGAGCGCGAGTACGCCGACTTCGGTGGCGTCGCGCACTGCGTCGGCGTCGCCAACGGCACCGACGCCGTCGAACTCGCCCTGCGGGCGAGCGGGGTGGGCCCCGGTGACGAGGTCGTCGTACCGGCCAACACCTTCATCGCCACCGCCGGCGCGGTCGCCCGGATCGGCGCCCGCCCGGTCCTCGCGGACTGCCTGCCCGACACCCATCTCCTGGATCCCCAGGCCGCGTTGGACGCGGTGGGCCCGGCCACCCGCGCCGTCGTGCCCGTGCACCTGTACGGGCAGATGGCCGAGGTGACGGAGCTGGCCGCCCGACTTCCCCACCGTGTAAGGGTCGTGGAGGACGCGGCCCAGTGCCAGGGCGCCACCCGGGACGGCCGTACTCCAGGCAGCGCCGGCATCGCGGCCACCAGCTTCTACCCGGGCAAGAACCTCGGCGCCTACGGCGACGCGGGCGCCGTCCTCACCGACGACGAGGAACGCGCCGGCCTGGTCCGGGCGATCGCCAACCACGGCGGCGTCGCCAAGTACCGCCACGACGTGGCCGGTTTCAACAGCCGCCTCGACGGACTCCAGGCCGTCGTCCTGCGCGCCAAGCTCAGGCGGCTGGCCGACGGCAACGCGGCCCGGCGTGCGGCCGCCGCCCGCTACGACGCACTCCTCGCCGGCCTGGCGGCGGCCGGCCGGATCGTCCTGCCGGTGACGGACCCCGGCAACCTGCACGTCTGGCACCTGTACGTCGTACAGATCACCGGCGCCGACCGGGACGACGTCGTCGGCAAGCTCAACGCCGAGGGCATCGGCGCCGGGGTGCACTATCCCGCCCCGGTCCACCTCACGCCGGCCTACCGCCACCTCGGGTACGCCCAGGGCGACTTCCCGCACGCGGAGAAGGCGGCGGAGCGGATCCTGTCGCTGCCGCTGTACCCGCAGATCACGCCCGACCAGCAGCAGCGCGTCGTCGACACGCTCGCCGACGCGCTCGGCCACTGACCGCCCCCCACGCTCCTACCCCGACCCCGCCGGTCGGTCCTGCACAGCACCGCTGAGAGGTACACATGAAAAAATGGAGCAGACGGATCCGGGGCGTGCGCCTCGCCGTCGCAGCAGCGTTGACATGGGCGGTGCTCCCGCAGGCCGTGCCGGCCGCCCAGGCCGCGTCCGATCCGTGCGGGTCGGGCTCGAACCCCATCGTGTGCGAGAACTCCAAGGCGGGCAGCCCCAAGGAGGACTGGTTCTCGCCCAACGCCTACGGCGACATCCAGGGCTTCACCACCAAGGAGAGCGTCCAGGCCGGTGACACGGTCCAGTTCAAGGTGCAGTCGAAGACCGCGTACCGTATCGAGATCTACCGCCTGGGCTGGTACGGCGGGGACGGCGCCCGCGAGATGTCGACCGCGGCGCAGGCGGCCGTGACCTACCCGGCCAACTACACCTCCAAGCCGGCCAACTGCACCACCAAGAACACCGGCCTGGTCGACTGCGGCAACTGGCCCGTGACCGCCACCTGGACGGTGCCCGGCGACGCCGTCTCCGGCCTCTACATCGCGAACCTCACGCAGACCGACGGCGACGGCCTCATGCCGTACCCGTTCGTGGTCCGCAACGACTCCAGCACCTCCGACATCGTCGTGCAGACCAGCGACCAGACCTGGCAGGCGTACAACGACTACGGCGGCCAGGACCTGTACGGCGGGCTCGGCCCGGCGCCGGACGGCCGCGCCTACGAGGTCAGCTACAACCGGCCGCTGGACATCGGCGGCGACAACGGCATCTACGGCTCCGAGTACATGATGCTGGCCTGGCTGGAGCGCAACGGCTACGACGTCAGCTACACCTCCGGTGTGGACGTGTCGTCGGCGAACGGCGCGGCCCAGCTGGAGAAGCACAAGGTGTACATGTCCTCCGGGCACGACGAGTACTGGACGCAGAGCCAGTACTCCAACGTCCTGGCGGCCCGCAAGGCCGGTGTGCGCGAGGCGTTCTTCAGCGGCAACGAGGTGTTCTGGAAGACGCGGCTCGCGCCCAGCATCGACGGCACGAACACCGCCGACCGCACCCTGGTCTGCTACAAGATGACCAAGATGGCGCAGAACAACGGCATCGCCGATCCCAGCGGCCAGTGGACCGGCACCTGGATGGACCCGACCAGCACCCAGTACGGGCAGGACTACCAGCCGCCGAACATCCTCACCGGCTCCATGTTCACGGTGAACGGCTACCGCGCCGACGCCATCACGGTCCCCGGCTCGTACGGCAAGAACCGCATCTGGCGCAACACCTCCATCGCGAACCTCACATCGAGCCAGACGGCCACCTTCCCCACCGGCACGCTCGGCTACGAGTGGGACAGCGACCTCGACAACAGCACCCGGCCCGCCGGCGCCATCGACGTGTCGTCGACGACGGTGGACATCGAGGACGCCAAGCTCCGCATGGACTGGGGCAACGTGTACGGCAACGGCACGGCCACCCACAACCTGGTCGAGTTCCGCGACCAGGACTCCGGCGCCCTGGTGTTCGGCTCGGGCACCGTGCAGTGGTCGTGGGGTCTGACCAACGTCCCGACGTACAACCCCGCCGACACGGTGGTCACCGAGGACTCCCGGATGCAGCAGGCGACGGTGAACATCCTCGCCGACATGGGCGTCCAGCCCAAGACGCTGCAGTCCAACCTGGTCACCGCCTCCGCCTCCACCGACACCACCGGCCCGGCGGTCACGGTGACCAGCCCGGCCTCCGGCGTCACCGTCCCGGCCCTGAAGCCGGTCACCATCAAGGGCACCGCCTCCGACTCCGGCGGCGTGGTCGCCCGCGTCGAGGTGTCCACGGACGGCGGCACGACCTGGAAGGCCGCCGACGGCCTGACGTCCTGGAGCTACAGCTGGACCCCGACCTCACCGGGCTCGGCGTCCGTCAAGGTCCGCGCCGTCGACGACAGCGTCAACATCGGCGCCGTCACCACCATCCCGGTGACCGTCGGCCCCCAGGCCTGCCCCTGCACCATCTTCGCCGCCTCCTCGGTGCCCGGCACCGTCAACGCGGGCGACGGCAGCTCCCTGGAGCTCGGCGTCAAGTTCCGCACCACGGTGGCCGGTTCCATCACCGGCGTCCGCTTCTACAAGTCGCCGGCCAACACCGGCACGCACACCGGCAGCCTGTGGAGCGCCTCCGGCACCCGCCTGGCCACCGGCACGTTCACGGGCGAGACGGCCTCCGGCTGGCAGCAGCTGAACTTCGCCACCCCGGTCACCGTCAAGGCCAACACCACCTACGTCGCCTCGTACTTCGCGCCCAACGGCGGCTACTCGTACGACACCACCTTCGCCAACAGCGACGCCGGCCTCGCCCCGCTCACCGGACTGAAGTCCGGCACGGACGGCGGCAACGGCGTCTACCACTACGGCTCGACCAGCGCCTTCCCGTCCACGGCGTCCTCCGGCAGCAACTACTGGGTGGACGTGGTGCTGGACACCTCGACGGCCAGCACGACGCCGCCGACCGTCAGCTCCACCTCGCCGACGTCCGGGGCGACCGGCACCTCCATCACGGCGCCGGTGTCGGCCACCTTCAGCGCGGCCGTCGACACCGACAGCGTGACCCTCACCGTGAAGGACCCGGACGGCAACAGCGTGCCCGGTGCCGTCACCTTCCCCGCGGCGAACAAGGCGACCTTCACGCCGTCGACCGAGCTGGAGCTGAACACCAGGTACACCGCGTCCGTGCAGGCCTCGGACGTCTGGGGCAACGCGATGACGGCGCCGGTGACCTGGTCCTTCACCACCAGTTCCACCCCGCCGGCGGTCACCTGCCCCTGCACGCTGTGGAGTTCGTCGGCCACGCCGGCCACCACGGACGTCACCGGTGACACCAACTCGGTCGAGCTGGGCACCCGGTTCACCTCCTCCGCGGACGGCTGGATCACCGGCGTCACCTTCTACAAGGGCACCGGCAACACCGGCACCCACACCGGCAGCCTGTGGACCGACGCCGGCACGCTGCTCGCCAGCGGCACGTTCACGGGCGAGACGGCCTCCGGCTGGCAGACGCTGACCTTCGCCACCCCGGTGGCGGTCACCGCGGGCACCCCGTACGTCGTCTCCTACCACGCGCCGAACGGCAACTACGCGGTGGACGGCGGCTACTTCGCGGCGGCCCACCAGTCCTATCCGCTGACGGCCACCGCCGACACCACCGCCCATCACAACGGGCTCTACAGGTACGGCGCCGACCCGGCCTTCCCGACCGGCTCCTACGGTTCCGCGAACTACTGGGTGGGCCCGGTCTTCACCGCCGACAACCCGAGCACGATGCTGTCGACGGGGGCCTCCTCGGAGGTGACCGCGGCCGCGGTGACCCACACCGCCGACGCGGCGAGCCCGCTCTCCCTGGCCGTACCGGCCAAGGCGGCGGTGTCGTCCGTCAAGGCGACGGTGACCGTCCTGAAGGGAACGAAGGCCGCGAGGAAGCTCCACGTCACGGCCGTCGTCACCTACGACCGGGCCACCCACAAGGTGTCCGTCCACCTCTCCACCCCGCTGCCGGACGGCACCCGGTTCAAGGTCACGGTCACGGCCCGGGACAAGCACCGCCACCCGGTGAAGTCCCACAGCTGGACCCTGACCAGCAAGACCGCCGTCAAGAAGAAGAA